>JAAZKG010000049.1 GCA_012799935.1 Erysipelotrichia bacterium
ATTAGAGGCTGGCGATATGGAAAAGGTGTTTGAAATTCAAAAATCATTTTTAGAAAATGAAAAGAAAAACTGGGAAAAAGAGCAAGTAGGTAAGCAACCTGGTTTATCTAAAGGAAAAGAAGTTGGTAAGACAGACATTGATATTTTAGAAGAAAATCAATTGAGAGCCAGCATGGGCTTACCTGTAACAAAATAAAAAGGAGTTTGATTAAAATATGGCAAATAATATTACATTAGCCGAAAAATATGTACCATTGCTTGATGAAGTCTACAAGATGGCATCTAAAACAAGTGTTTTAGATACACCAGAAGATCAGGTAAAATTCAATGGTACTAAAACGGTAAAAGTTTTCAAAATGGATATGGATGGTTTAGGCACATACAGCAGAGCTACTGGTTTTGTTGATGGTGATGTAAACGGTACATGGGAAGATTTGGAACTTACTAAAGACAGAGGTAGAAGTTTCAGTGTTGACAATATGGATAATGAAGAAACAGCTGGTATGGCTTTTGGCAGACTGGCTGGTGAATTTATCAGAACAAAGGTTGTTCCTGAAATTGATGCTTATCGTTTTGCTGCTTATTGTGCAGTAGCTGGTACTGTTGAAAACAGTGATGTTGTAAAAGGTGTTACAAATGTAGCAGCTTTGATTGATGATGCACAGGCTGCTTTAGGAGATAAGGAAGTACCTAACGAAGGCAAGTTCTTATTTATCAGTGAAAATGCTTATGCAAATATCAAGAATGATGTTGAAAGAGTTACTCTGAATGGTGATGGAGTAGTAAACAAAAATGTATTGGTTTATGATGACATGATTGTTATCAGAGTTCCAAAGAATAGATTTAATACTGCTATTACCTTACTGGATGGTACTACTTCAGGACAGGAAGCAGGTGGCTATCTAGTTCCTGCTGTAACAAGTTATCCTATTAACTTCATGATTATTCATCCAGGTGCATTGATTCAGATTGCGAAACATGTCAAGCCTAGAATTTTCAGTCCAGAAGTTAATCAGGACAAGGATGCTTGGAAATTTGATTATCGTATTTACCATGATGCTTTGACTTATGAAAATAAAGTAGATGGCATTTATGTGCATAGAGCTGCTACTGCTAACCAGTAATGGCTGAAAAAGTAACAAAACAAGGGTTATTTGTTGGACTGATAGTTGAAAAAGATGTAGTAGATGAGGTTAAAGAAACTGCTGAAAAAGTAGTTAAAAAGCCAACATCTACTACACCTAAAAAGCCAACTAAAACTAAATAATTAGAAAGGTGGTATCTTATGACTGTATTAGAAAAGTTAAAATCTTTATTAAATATTACTGATACTGGTGAAGATACTATACTGAAAGAGTTATTAGATATTGCTCAAAGTACAATTTTAAATCGTAGGTATCCGTTTGGTATTCCAAGTGATGTAGTAAAGGTTCCTGATAGATATATATCTAACCAGTTGGAAATTGCTAAATATCTTTATCTGAAACAGGGAGCAGAAGGTCAGATAGTTCATGATGAAAGTGGTATCAGAAGGACATATTCCAATACCCATATTCCAGAAGAGCTGTTGATAGATATTACACCTTTAGCAAGATTATTATGAGATGTTTAGAAAGAAATAAAACGAAGGTATATTATGCCAATGTTATAGGTAGAGTTCCTATTATGGAAGATGGCTATAATACAGGTCAATACGAGCTGGCTTATAGTGAACCTGAAGAAATAAAAGCATATGTTACCAGTGGTACAGGAAATACCAATACTGAATTATTTGGATTAAATATTACTTACGATAAGGTTATGATCACTGAAAATATTAATCTGGATATTAACGAAAGCAGCATATTCTGGATTGATAATACTGATGTTACTGAAAGTCATGATTATATTGTTAGTTCTATTAGAAAGAGCTTAAACAGTATGTCTGTAGCTTTAAGGAAGGTAAAAGTAGATTGAGTTTTACAATAAAAACTAAAGGTATTCAAAAAACAATTGATTGCTTAAAGAAATTCACATCAGATAAGCCAAGTACAGTAGTTCATACCTTAGGGCAATTAGGACAACAGATAGCACAAGATTACGTACCTGTTGAAACAGGGGATTTAAGAGCAAACATAAAATATAACTATTTGGATGACACCAGATGTGAAGTGGTAGCAGATACCCCATATGCCAAGTTTGTTGAATATGGAACAGGGGTTAGAGGCAAGAATAGCCCACATCCAGAAACACAATGGGAATATGATGTAAACCAGCATGGTGATAAAGGTTGGTGGTACTATGACACTAAGCAAGGTAGGTTCAGATGGACTAAAGGTCAGACAAGTAAACATTTTATGTATGATACTAGAAAAAAATTAGAATCAATGTTCTCTAAAATAGCAAACGAGGTGTATAAGAAATGATAGATGTTGAAAATAAAGTATTTGATAGAGTTTACAACAAAGTAATTTCACAATACCCCAAGATTTTTGCTACAAGTGAATACGTTAGAGAAGTTGCAAATTTCCCTGCCTATTCTCTTATTGAAATGGATAATCGAGTAAATATGCCAAGTCGCAGTTTATCGAAAATAGAAAATATGGCTGATTTGATGTATGAGCTTAATGTTTATTCGAATAAGAAAAGTGGTAAGAAACAGGAATGTAAAAAGATTTGGAAGTTGATTGACAGCGAAATGTCTGATATGGGTTTTACCAGAACATATGGTCGACCTATTGATAATTTAGAAGATGCAACAATTTATCGTATTGTTGCTATATATGAAAAAATTGAGAATGGAGAGTTATAAAAATGGCAAGTTCAAGTTATAAAACATATTTGATGCACAAGGCATCTGGTGGTACTGATTATGCAAAATTAGTAGATATTAAAGATTTTCCAGATTTGGGTGGAGAACCTGAAATGTTGGAAACAACCACATTAAGTGATGCTATTCATACTTATGTTATGGGTATTCAGTCACTGGATGCTTTAACATTTACCTGTAATTATGACAAAACCAAGTTTACTGAATTAAAAGCTTTAGAAGGAGTTGCTGAAAATTATGCAGTTTACTTTGATGAAGATGGTTCAGATGGTATGTTTACGTTTACAGGTCAGTTAAGTGTATATGCAGCAGGCAAAGGAGTAAATGAAGTTAGAGAAATGATAGTTTCTATTGCTCCAAACACACCTATTACATTTGCATAATAGAGAAAAGAGGTAAAGGCAATGGAAATGGCAAAACAGATTAAATTTGAATATAAAGGACAGGATTATACCTTAGAGTTTACTAGAAACACTGCCAGACAGTTAGAAAACACAGGTTTTAAGTTGGAAGATATAGGCAATAAGCCTAATATTGCAATTCCCTTACTTTTTCAAGCATCATTTTTAGTACATCATAAAAGGATTAAACAGCCTTTGGTTAATGAAATATACAACAGATTACCTAACAAAGATGATTTAATTGCTAAATTAACTGAAATGTATGCTGATACTGTTAATACCCTACTAGCTGATCCAGAAGATGATGAGGGAAACATAGACTGGGAAGGGAATTGGTAGATGCTAGTTCTACTTCCCATTTAACTTATACAGATATTTTTAATCAATGTTTTCCTTATTACTTATCTTTAGGGATGAGTTATGAGGAGTTTTGGAATAAGGATGTTTATTTAGTAAAAGCATACAAAAAAGCAGAAGAATATCGTTTTAACAGGATGAATAGAGATGCCTGGGTACAGGGTATGTATATATATGAGGCTCTGGCAGATGTCAGTCCTGTGTTAAATGCTTTTGCTAAAAAAGGTACAAAGATAAGACCATATTCAAAAGAACCATATGCCTTTACTTTTGGTGAAAAAGATAAGGAAGAACAAAGTGTCAAAAAGCAAAACGAAATGTTTGCGAAGATGAAAAAATATGCTGATAGAGTAAATAAATACTTTAAGGGGAAATCTAATGAGTGATGTTTCAAACAGAATAGGTATAGAAATAAGTTATGTAGATAAAGATAACAGTGTTGAGAAATTATCACAAGTTGCCAGTGCTTTGGAAAAGGTAGCTGAAGTAAGTGAACGATTACAGAAAATCGCATCAAAAGCTTTAGATAAGGTAAGTGAAAGCACTAAAAAGACAAAAGAGCAGACTGATAAATTAAAAGACAGTTCAAGTGATACAATCAGCTCTTTTAATCGTATTAAATCAGCTGTAACCAATGCAGGAGATGCCTTTGGGTATCTAAGGAAAATGACATCCCTGGCTATTGCTGGGTTAATTGGAATAGTAACGTATGTAATGAATAAATTTATTCATAGTTCCAGTAATTATATTGAGGCGATTAACCTGTTTGGGCAAAGTATGAAAGAGTACAGTAAAGATGCCTATGATTTTGCTACAACAGTCAGTGAACTAATGGGTATTGATATAAGCAACTGGATTGAAAACCAAGGTATATTTATGACACTTGCTACTGGATTTGGTGTAGCCAGTGATAGAGCTGCCATAATGAGTAAAAACCTAACTCAGCTGGGTTATGATATTTCATCATTTTTCAATATTTCTGTTGAAGATTCTATGGCGAAGTTGCAATCAGGACTTGCTGGCGAATTAGAGCCTTTAAGAAGAATTGGTTATGATCTGTCTAAAGCAACATTACAAGCAATAGCATTAGAATTAGGTATTAGAAAAACATTTAATGAAATGACACAGGCTGAAAAAGCACAGTTAAGATATCATGCAATCATGACACAGGTTGTTACTGTTCAGGGCGATATGGCAAGAACATTAAATGCTCCAGCCAACCAGTTAAGAGTTTTAAGAGAACAGTTTCATATGCTTACCAGAAGTATAGGTAATGTATTTATTCCTATGTTAAATGCTGTTCTGCCTTATCTGATAGCTGTTGTTAAAGGTTTAAGAATGGTTGCTGATGCTGTAGCATCAATGTTTGGTTATAAATTACCAGCTTTAGAGTGGGATGGTAGTTTCAATGATATGGCAACTGGGGCTTCCCAACTGGAAGATAATCTGGATGGAGCAGGTAGAAGAGCTAAGGAATTAAAGAAACAGTTAGCTGGGTTTGATGAAATTAATAACCTTACCACCAATGATTCTAGTCCTGGTGGAAGTGGAATTGATATAGGTAGTGATGGCTGGATAGATTTCCCATTAGTCCAATATGATTTCCTGAAAGGTTTAGTTACCAATAGAATAGATGAGGCTTATAACAAGCTGAAACCTTTCTTTGAGTTTGTGAAAAATAATATTATTACTATTGTGGGTTTAACAGGTAGCATTTGGGCGGGAAGTAAATTGTTAAAATTTGTTGGAACAGGCACTAAATTATTTAGAGAGTTAAAAAAAGAAATCGTAGAAAATTTAAGTGATATAGGCTGGGATAAATATTTAAAAAATTTACCTAAGTCGTTGCTTGGAGTAGGTAGTTTAACGGTTGGTATAGGACTATCTTTTGGTTCTAGTTTTGATATAGGTCAAAACAATATTAATTTAAAAAACTCTATTACAGAGATACTGGGATTAGCAGCAAGTGCGATAGGTGGATCATTACTTTTTTCAGCACCTTATGGATGGATAATTGGTTTAGGAATTGGATTAGCAGTTAGCATTATAGGATATGCCAGCGGACAGAATAAGGCAATAAGTGATATGGTTAAAGACACTTTCTATGCTGATAATGGTGGTGTTCCTATTGGTATGCTTGTTGATGAGTTTAGTTCTTTTATGTCAGTTTTAACTAATGGTACTGAGGCTATTACTTCAACCAGCCAGCATATGAACGAGTTGAAAACAAGTATTGAGAATACAGTTGTCGAAATAAATACTATAGAAACTGCCTGGAACAGAGGTCTTATTAGTACAGAAGAAGCAACAAGTCAATTAAAGATTAAGTTCCAAAGTTTATATGACACCAGTTATGAATATATGAATGGTGTTTATGACAATATTAAAAAAGGTGTTGCGTTAGGTTTCTTTGATAGTTTAGCTGAGGCGGGCATCAGTGTAAATGCTATTACAGAGCTACTTAACGAATTAAGAGGTACCAGTAATGAGGCAATGGAAATAGTCAAACAAGATTTTTCTGAGTTAGATAATCAGTTAAAACAAGGTTTAATTACACCTGAACAATATTTAAGTAGATATAGTGAATTATCATCTAAGATGTTTGAAGTAAGTGGTGTAGCCAGTGAACTGAGAATGAATGTAGGAGCCTTATCTGCTCAAATGAGTATGGTTGACTGGGGTGATGAACAAGAGGCGGGTAGAGCAATGGAAAAATTAAAAACCAGTGCTTTGGATGCTCAAAATCAAGTTAATTTAACCTTTGATGCTTTACAGAATGATTTAGCAAAATTAAGAGATATGGCTATTGCTCAAGGAGCAGATGAAAATAAGATTAATTTAATCGATAATATGATTCAAATTAATGAGCAGACAAGATTAGCTAAATTAAACGAAATCGAGATACAATTTAAAACCTTATTTGGCGAAATTCAAACATCATTAGTACAGGGTGCTGAAGAGGTACAAAAAGCAGCCAGTGAAAAATGGAATAATATGACCTGGTTAGATCAGTTGTTTGCTGGTGGTAGTGAAGCCAGATATGTAGCCAAGGCTGTTAGTAATTATACAAGTAATATAGCAACACCAATAAGAAATTCATTATTAAAAGAGATGAAAGAACTGGGTGTTGATATAGAAATGGGATTTTTTACAGGTGCCGAAGAAGAATCTAAAAGATTAAATCAACAATGGATGGATTTATTAATGTTACCTTATGAAATCACGAAAGAAGTAATGGAAATAAATTCAGCTAGTAAAAAAATGAAAACCCTAGGTGGTTTCATGTCTGAAGGAGTACTTATAGGGTATGTGGATGGCTTAAAAAATATAGTAAATGAGGTTAAAATACCTATCAACAATATCATAGGTAGTTGGGAAAAAATGGTAAGTTCTATTATCAGGGGTAATAATGCAATTATTAGTAGTTTGAGAAGTATCAGAGTAGATATTCCTGACTGGGTTCCTAACTATGGTGGCAAGAGATGGAGTTTAAATAATCTATATACCAGTGGTACCAGTGTCAGTTTACCTAAACTGGCAAAAGGTGGAGTAATTACCAGACCTACATTGGCAATGGTTGGTGAGGCAGGTAGTGAAGTTGTGATGCCTTTAGAAAATAATACTGGCTGGATTAGTGCATTAGCTACTCAGATAGATAGTCATATTGATAGCAGTAAGACTGAATCATATTTACAAAGAGTGGTTAGTCTATTAGAAAATATGGATTTGACTATTGAGTTAGATGGTGATGAAGTTGCTAACAAAACGATTCATAAGATAAACGAAAAGTCACGTATTCAGGGAAGGAGTGTTATTAAATGATTTGGCAACTAAAATATGATGCTAATTATATAGATATGCCTTCCCCATCTTCCTTCAAAATAGATGGTGAGGATTTGGATTTAAACTCATATAGAAGTGTCGTTAATGGAAATCTGATAAGAAATATTTTAGGTTTTAAATGGCACAAACTATATTTTGAATTTTCCTTTATGTATAGAGAAGAGGCGGTCGATTTATTAAATAAAGTCAGTTATACATATCCTTTAGAAATAAGAGTAAAAAGTCCATTTGTGTCAACTGAATGGAAAGATTTAAAGGGTTATGTATCTAAAGCACCTATTGAGTTTAAAGGTTGCTTTCTCCCTGATGGAACATGGGGAAGAGGTTATGTAGTAGGATTTAATTTTATAGAGGCGGTTAGATGATTAGTATAAAGTTTGATGGAACAAATGTTAATCCTGATAGTGTAATGGCTATAAACAGAAGTCATAATTTGTTTATGGATAGTTTTCATCTGGGAAGTACAGCTAGTGCTATTTACAATATTGAATTGAGTAAACAATTTAACCCACCTTTAAATGTAAGTAAATGTACTCTTTATGAAAATGGAGTTTTGTTTGCTACTTTAGTTATAGATAGTATTAATACAGAAGATGAAACCAAAGTTAAATATAAATTTACGGATGGGATGGTTAATTTCAATTTCGAATATAGTGCTGAGGCATTAATTAATCAAATGGGTGGAACTTGTACGTTGTTAGATATAATGGTTGAAATATGCGATATAGCCAATATTTCATTAGCCACTACCACCTTTGATTATCACGATATGGAGATTAACTGGTATGATGACAGGTTTACTGGAAGAGATTATGTAGGTTTTGTTGCCGAATTAAATGGTGGTTATAGTTATATTAATAAAAATGGTGAATTGGAAATCAAAAGTTTCAGTAGCATATCTAAAGTAGCTATTCCTGTGGAAAATTGTAGTAGCTTCAAAGTAGGAGAAGAACACAATATTACTAGAATGGTTTATGACAATGGTATTGGAACGATGCTAGAGGTAGGTGTTGAAGGTGAAACAGTTTATATAGATTCTAATAATCCATTTATAAATGGCACGGATGATGAGATTCTTGATATTTTAACTACAATCCTAACAAAACTTAATAATTTTAAATTTTATGGAATAGAAGTAAAAGATATGCCTATTCCAGATGTTAAAGTTGGTGAAATTATTACTTTTAATTTAGGTGATGAGGCTTATCCTGTTATTTGGGGTTATAAACAAATATATAACACTATGTGGTTAGGTGGTTATAGTTTTAAAGCAAATAGTATTATGCAAGAAGAAACTAAAGTTATAGATGAAACCACAAGAAGTATAAATAGTATTAGAACCGAAATAAATAGGCAAAGTGGCACAGTTTCTATTATTGCAGAACAGCAAAATGAAATGGAAGATAAGTTAGTACATTTACAGGTTAGAGCAATAGAAAGTGATGTTATAATTACTAACCAAAAAACAGAAAATCCTAGTGGATATGCTTCTTTTAAAGAAGATGGTATGAGAATATATGTTCAAAATACAAATATAGCCGAAGCTACAGCTGATAGATTTAACTGTAATAAAGGTTTAGGAATTCAAGATTGGGCTATAGTTCAAGGACAAAGTCCAAGTGTATTAAATGTTTTTAGGAAAGAATAATATATGGCAGAAATTATTGTAGGTCAAACAATTACAACACAACAATATGCAAATGCTGATAATACCAGTTTATCGTATTATCTAAATGCTTATCTTTTCTATGTGGATGTTACTTTAATTTCTCAAGATATTGTTAATGCTTTATCAAAAGTAAGAATAAAACATAGAATGAAATGTGTTAGATCTTATTATTCTAAATATAATTCTTTACATAGTGATATCAGTATAGGAGATGAAGTAAAAAATACTAAATATCTACCTACCACCGCAAAAGGGCAAACCTATGATTTAGCAGAGTGGACTGGAGATGTTCCTCATGATTCTCAAGGTAATTTAAGTATTGTAGTTAAAGGTATATGGCATGGTTACGATAACAACAACAATTATGGTCCAGTTAGTAATACTTTACTCAACGAAATACAATTTCCTCAAATATTGAGAGCATCTACAATAAATGTATCTCCTACTTTTTTAACCAGTGGTAATGCAACAATTATGGTAACAAAACATGACCCAGCTTATACTACTACTTTGAAATACAGAGTTAATAATGTGGATTATGTTATAGCCACTAAAAGTTCAAATACTACTTTCTATTTAGCATATAACACGATTAAAAATATTATAGGAAGTTATACCAGTGCTGTAGTTAAAATTACTGCCATTACTTATAGTGGAAACACTATATTAGGTGAAGACAGCAAGGAAATAATTATACAAACTGGCTCTATACCACTTTCATTGTATGATGATATGCAAGGAAACACAGGTGTTACGTTTGGTGAAGAAGCTACAGGTGCTGGGTTTAATGTGAAAATGAATGCTCGTTTTTATAATGAAAGCCAATTTGATAAAGATATAACTTTATTAAACAATAAAGGAATTAAAGGAATTGATACTAATGATGTTGTCAAAGATTTAATCAAACTAAATGATTCAAATCGATTAAAAATTGGTGATGGAAGTGGTGCAATTGATGTGGAAGGA
>JAAZKG010000050.1 GCA_012799935.1 Erysipelotrichia bacterium
AAAAATTGTCAGAAGCACAGATTGCAGTTTTATATACTAAATATGGATTAGATAAACCTGTAGCAGTTCGCTTCTTTCTTTATATTAAAAACATGTTAAGTGGTGATTTAGGTGTTTCATACTCAATCAATAAAAACTTTGCGATTTCCCAAATGGTCAAAGAAAGATTGGGTATTTCAATATTGGTTGGTGCTATGGCTATGGGATTTGGTACGGTGTT
This sequence comes from Erysipelotrichia bacterium, assembly GCA_012799935.1. GTDB lineage: Bacteria > Bacillota_I > Bacilli_A > Erysipelotrichales > Erysipelotrichaceae > UBA1783. Next base: position 221 of record JAAZKG010000050.1, read on the forward strand.
TGGTTTAATTTTAGGAATAGTATCAGCTTTAAAACATAATAGTTGGATAGATAACTTTTGTTCAGCTATTTCGGTAATAGGAGTAAGTGTTCCTTCTTATGTTTGTGCGATGTTGTTAGCATATTTTATTGCTTTTAAATTTAAACTATTCCCTATTTTATATAATAAAAGCATGCCAATATTTTCGTTAATATTACCTGCTTTAGCTTTATCTGTTTCACCAATGGCAAATATTGCTAGGTTTACCAGAAGTGAGATGATTGATGTCTTATCAAGTGACTATATATCTTTAGTTCAATCAATGGGTATCAAAGATTACAAAATGATTATTACTCATGCAATGAGAAATACTTTAATTCCAGTAATTACTGTTATGGGACCAATACTTGTTAACTTATTAACTGGTTCAAGTGTAATTGAAAAGATTTTTGGTATTCCAGGAATTGGATCACTGATGATAAATGGCATTCAGCAAAACGACTATAATGTAACAATTGCTTGTGCCTTTGTTTATTCAGTAATGTATATAATTATGATGTTGATTGTAGATATCTTATATGGTGTCATTGATCCAAGAATTAGAATCAGCAAGGAGGAAAATTAATATGTCAGTTTATAATGAACGCGATTTTCATGAAGACGATTTTCTTTATGCTCACGAAAGTGGTAAAAAAATTATTGACAAATCTTATAAGGCAACATCATATTTAAAGGATGTCTTATCAAACTTCAAAAGGAATAAAGGGGCCATTATTGGTTTTGTTATTATTGTAATCGTTATTTTGATGGCATTTATTGGTCCATCAATGAATGAACACACTTATAAATCAATCATTCATGGTCATGAGTGTTTAACTCCTAGAATTCCTTTTTTAGAAAAACTAGGAATCTTCGATGGATCTTATCATGGTCAAAATTATTATGCTGCTAAAGGGGCAAGTGATTATTACTATTGGTTTGGTGCTGATACTCAAGGCCGTGATATTTGGACAAGGGTCTGGTTAGGTACTAGAGTTTCATTAGTCATTGCTTTTAGTGCAGTTGTTATTGATATTTGTTTTGGAATGGTTTATGGACTGATTTCAGGATTTTTTGGCGGAATTATTGATATCGTTATGCAAAGAATTGCTGAGATATTAAATGGGATACCAACACTTGTTGTGGTAACATTACTAGGTTTAGTACTACCAGCTGGGATGGTATCTATTATCTTTGCATTAATGATTACTGGCTGGATACCAATGGAAAGAATTGCTAGAGCTCAAGTTATGAAAGTTAAAGAACAAGAATATGTTTTAGCTAGTAGAACTCTTGGAGCAAGTAGACTTTCAATTATTTTCCAAGAAATCTTACCAAATATTTTTGGTCAGGTAATAATTACTAGTATGCTATCTATTCCTAGTGCTATTTTCTTGGAAGCATATTTATCATTTTTAGGTTTGGGTGTTCCAGCACCACTAGCATCACTTGGATCACTTGTTTCTGATGGTTATAAATCGATGACTACTTTTCCACATATTTTAGCTATTCCAGTAGTTATTATGTCATTATTAATGTTGTCGTTTAACTTATTTGCTGATGGACTGAGAGATGCCTTTGACCCAAAACAGTTAAATAAATAGGAGGGAAATTATGGAAACAGTAAAAAAAGAGAAAAAAGATCGTGTCCTTTCTATTCGTAATTTAAATATTTCATTTAAGACCGCTTATGGTGTAGTAAAAGCGATAAGAGGTGTTAGGCTGGACTTATTTAAGGGGGAGACAATTGCTATTGTTGGGGAGTCTGGTTCTGGAAAATCAGTAACAGTAAAAACAATTTTAGGTATTTTAGATAGTAACGGAATTATTGATGATGGCTCTATTATTTTCAATTACACTGATGAAAATGGAGAAAAACAATCTGTAGATTTAGTTCAAATGTCTCAAAAGGAAATAAGATATCAATTTTGTGGCAAAAGAATTGCCATGGTTTTCCAAGATCCGATGACTTCTTTAGATCCTACAATGACGGTTGGAAAACAGATAATGCAACCAATGATTTACCATTTAAATCTTTCAAAGAAAGAAGCTAAATTAAAAGCGATTGAATTGTTAGATGAAGTTGGAATAGATCAGCCTGAAAAAAGATTTAAACAGTATCCTCATGAGCTTTCAGGTGGAATGAGGCAGAGAGTTGTTATTGCCATTGCCTTAAGTTGTAATCCTGAAATCTTAATTTGTGATGAACCTACGACAGCTCTAGATGTTACAATTCAAGCTAAAATACTAGAACTGATTAAATCAATCCAAAAGAAAAACAATATTTCTGTTATTTATATTACTCATGATTTAGGAGTTGTAGCTAAGGTTGCTGATTATGTAGCAGTTATGTATGCTGGCAGAATTATTGAAAAAGGAAATATCAATGAAATTTTCTATGACCCTAGACATCCATATACTTGGGGTTTGCTGAGCAGTATGCCTGATACTGATACAAAAAGCAGAAGATTATTTACTATTCCTGGCTCGCCTCCTAACTTATTAGAAAAAATAAAAGGGGATGCTTTTGCTGTAAGAAATCCATATGCTTTAAATATTGATTTTAAAGAAGAGCCACCGATGTATGATGTTGGAGGTCAGCACCGTGTAGCTAGCTGGTTATGTGACCCTCGTGCTCCAAAAGCTGAAATACCAGTAGATTTAAAAGAAAGAATTGAAAAGATGAAGAAGGAGGCTACTGTTTATGAGTGAAATTAAACAACCTTTACTTCGTGTTGAAAACTTGAAACAATACTTCAGAGTTTCTAAAAGCTTTACTACTAAAGCAGTTGATGGAATCAGCTTTGAAATTTATGAAGGGGAAACATATGGTTTAGTTGGTGAATCTGGTTCTGGAAAATCAACAACTGGTCGTTCAATCATTAGACTATATAATCCAACAGCTGGTAAAATCATTTTTGATGGTGTCGATATTTCAGGCAAACTTACAAAAGAAGCTGAAAAACATTTAAGAACAAATATGCAGATGATTTTCCAAGATCCGATGGCTTGTTTAAATCCACGAAAAAAAGTTAAGGAAATAATTGCTCAAGGCTTATTAATTCATCATAAGTTCGAAACTAAAGAACAGTTAAACGATAAAGTTAACAGAATCTTGGATAAAGTTGGTTTATCAGCTGAGCAAGCAACTAGATTTCCTCACCAGTTTTCAGGTGGTCAAAGACAAAGAATTGGAATTGCTAGAGCTTTGGTTATGAATCCAAAACTTGTTATTGCTGATGAATGTATTTCAGCCCTTGATGTTTCAATTCAAGCACAAGTAGTAAACTTGATGAGAGATATTCAAGATGAATTAGGTACGACGTATTTATTCATTGCTCATGATTTATCGATGGTAAAATATATTTCTGATAGAATTGGAGTTATGCATTTAGGTCACATAGTTGAAACAGGAACAACTGATGAAATATTCCAAAATCCTATTCATCCTTATACCAAGGCATTACTTTCAGCTATACCACATCCTAATCCAGTAGTAGAAAAAGCTAGGATAGCTTTAACTTACGACAAAGAAAAAGAAGGTGTTGATTATGTCAGTGCAGTCCAACACAAAATAACTGACACTCACTTTGTTTTGGCTACAGATGAGGATTTCAAAAACTGGTATAAATAAGAAATAATATCGTGGTTGAAAACCGCGATATTATTTAATTGATATACTATATATACAAACGAGGTATATTTATGAACACTGTTAAGATGTTATACAACGGAAAAATTTATCAAGGCGAAGAAAAATTTTGTCAGGCTTTAATAATTGAAAATGATACAATTGTTGGTTGCGGAAGTAATGATGAAGTAGAAGCTTTGGTTTTTAAATATGAAAATGTTGAAAAAACAGATTTAAATGGAAAATGTGTCGTTGCTGGTTTTAATGATAGTCATATGCATTTATTGAAGTATTCAAGGCAATTAAAAAGAGTTCAACTACATGATTGCAAGTCAAAAAAAGAAGTTATTGCTTTATGTAAAAAATATATTAAAGATTATCCTGAACTGGTAAAAGAAGGCTTGAGAGGCAGAGGCTGGAATCAAGACAATTTTGATGATGGTCAGCTACTAACTAAAGAAGACTTAGATTCTATCTCAAAAGATATTCCAGTTGTTTTAGTAAGAGTTTGTGGCCATATGTGTTGTTGTAATTCTAAAGCTTTAGAAATGTTAAATTTTGAAAGCGAAGATGGTATTTTAACCGAAAACGATGTAAATTTAACTAACAACTTATTTGCTGAAAATACCGAACAGTTAATACAAGATTTTATTGAAGCTAACAAAATAGCCTTATCTTGCGGAGTTACTTCTGTGCAAAGCCAAGATATTGATGATTTAAATAAAGAGATAGATATCATAACTTTACTAGAAGAAACTTATCATAATAACGAAAACTTGTGTCGCTATCATTTACAGGTTGGTTTTGATAGTGTCGATAGTTTGACTGAAGCTTTAGATAAAGATATTTACAAATTTAATATTCAAGATGATAGATTAACAATGGGGCCAATCAAACTGTTTAAAGATGGTTCACTAGGAGCTAAAACAGCTCTTTTATATGATGGTTATATTGATGACAAAAATAATAAAGGTCTTGAAGTAGTGACTCATAAAGAAATGAAAGAATTTGTTAAAATTGCTGAAGAAAATAGTTTACAGATGATTGTGCATGCTATTGGTGATAAAGCAGTTGATGAAACATGTGATGCTTTTATTTCGCAGATGAGTAAAGGAAACAATTTAAGACATGTGGTTAATCATTGTCAAATAACAAGTTATGAAATATTAAAGAAAATCACACAGAATAATATCTTGATTGCATATCAACCAATATTTTTACAGTATGATTTACATATGGCTAAAAACAGGGTAAAACAGCAACTTTTAGAAAGTTCTTATGCTTTTAAAACAGCTTTGGATTATGGCATTAAGTGTTCTTTAGGGACGGATTGTCCGGTAGAAAGTTTAAATCCATTTTATAATATCCACTGTGCTGTAAACAGACAAGATTTAGATTATCAGCCAGAAAGTGGTTATTATCCTAAAGAATGTTTAACTATTACTCAGGCCATTGATACTTATACTATTGGAAGCAGTTATCAACAGTTTATGGAAAATAGAAAAGGAAAACTTCAAAAAGGTTATTTAGCTGACTATGTGATAATAGATGATGATATCTTTACTTGTGATAAAAAGGCTATTAAAAATATCAGTGTTTTAGAAACTGTTATTGGTGGAAAAACAGTGTATAGAAAGTAAAATGACACAACTGGTACTGTGTGCAAGAGCTAATGAAAGCCAGTGTTAATTAAAAAGTTAAGAAATATTGATAATTTTATGATTTTTTTGTTGACATTGGTATTCCTTTGATAGTAATATTAATGAGCAGATTGAATGGGCGTAAGCCCATATTAAATCGAAGATATATGGCACACCCGGTAATGTGTGCAAACAAATTATTTAAGAAAGGAGAAAAATATGCCTACAATTAATCAATTAGTTCGTAAAGGGCGTCAAACCAAGCAAGGAAAATCAGCTTCACCAGCTTTAAATAGAGGATATAACTCGTTAAAGCGTCGTGCTACTCAAATTAACTCTCCACATAAACGTGGGGTGTGTACTCGTGTTGGAACAATGACACCAAAGAAGCCAAACTCAGCTTTAAGAAAGTATGCACGTGTACGCTTGAGTAATGGAATGGAAGTAACAGCTTATATTCCAGGAATCGGACACAATTTACAAGAACATAGTGTTGTTCTAATTCGTGGAGGTCGTATTAAAGACTTGCCAGGTGTTAGATATCACATTGTTCGTGGTACTATGGACTGCGCTGGTGTTACAAATAGAAAACAAGGCCGTTCATTATATGGCACTAAAAAACCAAAAGAATAATGGTTGATGAAAGGAGAGAAATAAAATGCCTAGAAAAGGACATGTTGCTAAAAGAGATGTATTAGCAGATCCAATTTACAATTCAAAATTAGTTACTCGTTTAATCAACCGTATTATGGTCGATGGTAAAAGAGGAACAGCTCAAACAATTTTATATAAAGCATTTGAAATTGTTGAAGAGAAAACAGGAAAACCAGCAATGGAAGTATTCGAAACAGCATTAGAAAGAATCATGCCAGCTTTAGAATTAAAACAAAGAAGAGTTGGTGGAGCAAACTATCAGGTGCCTGTTGAACCTTCTGCAGAAAGAAGATTAACATTAGGTTTAAGATGGTTAGTAAACTATGCTCGTTTACGTAATGAAAAAACTATGGAATTACGTTTAGCTAACGAAATTATTGATGCTTCAAATGGACTTGGTGGTTCTGTTAAAAGACGTGAAGACACCCATAAGATGGCAGAAGCAAACAAAGCTTTCGCTCACTTCCGCTGGTAAGGTTAAAGGTGAATTATGCCTCGTGAATTTGATTTACAACATACACGTAATATAGGCATTATGGCACACATTGACGCTGGGAAAACTACAACTACAGAACGTATTTTGTACTACACCGGTAAAACTCACAAACTAGGTGAGACTCATGATGGCACAGCTGTTATGGACTGGATGGAGTTAGAACAAAAAAGAGGTATAACAATTACTTCTGCGGCTACTACTGCTGCATGGAAAGGTCATCGCATTAACATCATTGACACTCCAGGGCATGTAGACTTTACAGTTGAAGTTGAAAGATCACTAAGGGTTTTAGACGGTGCTGTAACAGTGCTAGATGCTAAAGCTGGTGTTGAGCCTCAAACTGAAACAGTTTGGAGACAGGCTACAACATATGGTGTTCCAAGAGTTGTCTTTGTAAATAAGATGGATGCAACAGGCGCGAACTTCTTTATGTCATGTAAGAGTATTAGAGAACGTTTAGGTGCTAAAGCTTATCCAATCCAATTGCCTATTGGTGTAGAAGATAATTACAATGGAGTAATTGACATCATCGAAAGAAAAGCATATAAATTCTCATCGGATCCACAAAATCAAGATGAAGAAATTGAAATTCCTGCTGATATGGTTGATGATGTTGAAATGCATCGTGAAAAGTTAATTGAAATGATTTCTGATTATGATGAAGAATTTATGATGAAAGTTCTTGTGGGAGAAAAAGTAACAGTTCAAGAGATAAAAGCTGCAATCAGAAAAGCTACAGTCTCTGGAGAATTCTTCCCAGTTATGTCAGGAGCTGCTTACAAAAATAAAGGTGTTGTGCAAATGCTTGATGCCTTAGTAGAATACTTACCTTCACCACTAGATGTAAAACCAGTTAAAGGAATAAATAAAAATGGTGAAGAGGTAGATGTCCCTGCTGATATTAGTGGAAAGTTTGCCGCATTAGCTTTCAAAATTACAACTGACCCATTTGTTGGAAAGTTAACATATTTCAGAGTATATTCTGGTAAAGCTACCAAAGGCTCATATGTTTACAATGCTACCAAAGGTCAAAAGGAAAGACTTGGAAGAATCATGCAGATGCATGCTAATCACAGGCAGGATGTGGAAGAAGTTTATGCTGGCGATATCGCAGCAGCAATTGGCTTCAAATATACGACAACTGGAGACACTTTATGTTCTGATGGACATTATGTGATTTTGGAATCAATGGATTTCCCTGATCCAGTTATCAATATGTCTGTCGAACCGAAGACAAGATCAGACCAGGATAAGATGGGATTTGCTTTAGCAAAATTAGCAGAGGAAGATCCAACATTTAAAACTTATACTGATACTGAAACTGGACAGATAATCATTGCTGGAATGGGTGAATTACACTTAGACATTATCGTTGATAGAATGCAAAGAGAATTCAACGTTCAATGCAATGTTGGTAAGCCTCAAGTGGCTTATCGTGAAACAATTACGAAGATGGCAGAATGTCAAGGAAAGTTTGTTAGACAATCTGGTGGACGTGGTCAATATGGCGATGTTTGGATTAGATTTGAGCCAAATGAAGATAAAGGGTTTGAGTTTATTGATGCTACTATTGGCGGAAGTGTACCAAAAGAATATATCAAACCTACCGAAGAAGGCTTGGTTACTGCTTTAAGTAGCGGATTGCAAGCAGGCTATCCAGTGATTAATATCAAAGCTACACTATTTGATGGTTCTTACCATGAAGTAGATAGTAATGAAAATGCTTATAAGATAGCAGCAGGTTTAGCGCTTAAAGAAGCAGCTAGAAAATGCGCACCAGTTATCTTAGAGCCAATTATGAATGTTGAAGTTGTTGCGCCAAGCGAGTATTTAGGAAATGTAATTGGAGACATTACTTCTAGAAGAGGTCAAATTATTGATCAAAATGAAAGAAATAATGCTATTGCGATAAAAGCAATGGTTCCATTATCTGAAATGTTTGGCTATGCAACAACACTTAGAAGTTTTACTCAAGGAAGAGGAAACTATGTAATGCAGATGGACCATTATGCAGAGGTTCCATACTCAATTACACAAGAAATTATTAAGCGTAATAACGGTTAGTTATTATTGCATAATATTGTAATTTGTTTTAAAATGATTTTTGAAGAAAAAAACTTAAATAGGAGGAAAATTAACAAATGGCAAAACAAAAATTTGATAGAAGTAAAGAACACGTTAATATCGGTACAATCGGTCATATCGACCATGGTAAAACAACTTTAACTTCTGCAATCACTAAAACATTAGCAGAGGCTGGTTTGGCTGAAGCAAAAGATTATAGTCAAATTGACGGTGCTCCAGAAGAAAAAGCTAGAGGGATTACTATTAACACTTCTCATGTTGAATACCAAACAGCAAATCGTCACTATGCACACGTTGACTGCCCAGGCCATGCTGACTACATTAAGAATATGATTACTGGTGCTGCTCAAATGGATGGAGCTATCTTAGTAGTAGCTGCTACAGATGGACCAATGCCTCAAACTAATGAACACG
>JAAZKG010000051.1 GCA_012799935.1 Erysipelotrichia bacterium
ATACCTATTAATAGACGTATTGAAAAATACAAAGCTAATTTAGCTAGTAAAAACCCAACCGAATCTTCGGCTGGGCTAGAATTATTTTAGATATTTCCCGTGTCTACTTGACAGGGAGCAGATCATATTTCCCCCTTTTCTTTTTACATCTTCATTAAAATAATTATTTTTCTAAATATTCTTCAACTGCCAACACAACAAAGCAATACATCAAGGCTAAAAGTTGATTATGGTTTTCCTTTACATCTACAGTTACCATATCTTTTACATTTGGTTTTAAATCCATTGAACATACAACTTGATCTAAATCATCAATTATATCTATTTTTTTATCAGTAACTTTTATATTAACTTCCCATTTATTTGTATCAAGGAAAAACTTTAACTGTCCTTCATCAAAGCCTACACTAATAATGCCATAATGATTGTTGTTAACTTCTAAAGTAAACTCATAAGAAACTGAATCATGAATCAAGCCTTTTTTTCTTTTAAACTTGTTTTCATATACATCAGCAACTACTTGATCATTTACCACAAAATTAATGGCACAATTTCTTGAGGTTAATCTACCATCAATTTGATATTCAATCTTTTCTTGACTATCATATATTTCATAGATAGCAAATTTTGGATTGATAGTTTTGTGTATCACAAATCTTTTATATCCTTCTTTAGCGATAAATAACTCCATCCTTCTATTTTGTTTTACCTCTTTAGCAACATCTATAACTTTTTCTACTGTAGTAGCTGCTATTTCTACTGCTAATACTGTTGCTCTAAAAGCAAAACCCACTACTGATTTGATAACCTTTTTTAAATCTTCCATTTCTGCTCTCCATCTATTCAAATAATGTATAACATAAACTTTTAAATTCTAAATAAAGTTTTCTTGTAGATTCAGTAAATTCTAGTTCACTTAATGCTTCACACATTCCTAAGTAATACCACTTTTGATCAACTTTTGCTTTAGAGAATCTATTCCAAACATAGTCTTTCTCTCTATTATAGTCAAAAGCGATAGAACGCAAGTTTGAAAGTTTATCTGCTAATTTTAACATTTTTAAATCAAGTGAAGCTTCTTTTGTTTTTTCTATGGCGCTACCTTTTCTTTCCACCCATGTTTTCGATTTATCTTCAGTAACAAAAGCAATATAACCAGCAACTACTATTCCAAAATGTTCTTCAATATCCTCCAGTGTCATATCCGTATCTTCTACTGTATCATGCAAAACTCCTGCAACTTTAAGTTCTTCAGATGCCTGCATTTCAGTTAGCAACTGAAGTGCTTCCATAGGATGGACAATATAAGGCCTATCTGTGCCTTTACGATATTGTTTTTTGTGAGCTTCACTAGCAAACTCAATAGCTAAATGTATTTTATTTAATTGAATCATTGTAACGACCTCCAAATTTCTCTTTTTCTTTATTATAGCATTAAGATATTTGTTATAATAAAGGAGTTTAAAAAGGAATTATTGATATGGGTAAAGAAATGTTTGTAATTATGCTAGTAAGTTTTCTGGCTTCGATAATCGGGTCCATTTGCGGAATTGGCGGAGGTATCATTATTAAGCCTGTTTTAGATTCCCTTAGCATATTTACTTTATCAACTATCAACTTTCTAAGTGGTTGCACCGTACTGGCGATGGCTTTTTTTAATGTTGTTGGTTTTTTCACCAGAAAAGAAAATAATATTGAGTTAAAGTCTTCCTTTCTATTAGCTATTGGAGGAATAATTGGTGGATTTTTGGGCAAATATATCTTTGAAGTATTTCAAAAAATTTTTGTTAATCCATCTTATGGCAGTGCAATCCAATCATTTATTTTATTAATAATCAATTTGGGGTCTTTGATTTATACAATTAATAAAGGTAAAATAAAAACCTTAAAAGTAACTTCTATATTAACTATCATTGCCATTGGTGGTGGATTAGGCTTTTTATCAGCATTTTTAGGAATTGGTGGTGGGCCAATTAACATTGTTATTTTACATTTTTTCTTTTCAATGCTATCTAAACAGGCTGCTCAAAATTCTTTATTCATCATATTCTTTTCACAAGCAACTAGTTTAATTCAAACAGTTATCACTAAATCAATGCCTAATGTTTCTCTACCGATTCTTTTTGAAATGATGGTTTGTGGTATTGCTGGAGCCTTTGTAGGTAAAATAATCAATAAAAAAAGTGCTGAAAATATTGTCAATAAGCTATTTATTGTCACCATGATCCTTTTAATATTACTGAATATTTATAACTTCATTATTTTTATCAACTAAACTCATTATTTTTAATTGTTTCAATTATTGTTATTTCACTGGCTTTCTTAGCAGGATAAATATTACAGCTACTAGCTATAATTAATATCAAAGTAATGTATTTAATATTGCTTACAAAATCTATTTCCACTTCATTTTTCGTAGTTAGGTTAATCAGTTTTATAATTGCTAAAACAATTAAACAACTTATTACTATCGAAATAAGAAAAATTAAGATGCTTTCCAAAATAAATTGTCGATAAATATCTTCATTACTGGCACCTAGGGCTTTTTTTATTCCTATTTCTTTCATTCTGCTATAAATATTACTTAAAGAATTATTGACTATACAAATAATAGAGACCACTACTGAAACAAAAGATAATGCCAATAAAACATTTCTAATTAGATTTAAAAGTGCTATTAATGAATCCTTTGTCTGTCTTTGGTCAATAAAAAAATAGTTATCTTCGCCCAACAATTCACTTATATAACTTTCATCAAATACCTTGTTACTAACAAAATATAAACCGCTTTGAGTATAATCTTTTACATATCCTTCAAATATAAAAATACAATCATCAAAGTCTTCATAAAGATTGTAGTTATCCTTTTCTAATATTCCCACTACTTGAAAAGTTATTCCATTAAAATTGATAAAATCATTTAATTGATAACAGTTAAAATAATGTTTTAGCTTACTTCCTATAACTATTTGATTATCATTATACCGATTACCTGTTGGAGTTAAAAAATGTCCCCTTTCAAAATTGAAAGTAAAAACTTTAGACAAGTTACTATTGCAGCCAATTACTTTATAATCTCTTCCTTGTATTTTTTTGTATGAACTGTATTTTCTAATATCATATATTTCAATAACACTATCAATCCAATTATCATTTCTTTTTTCCAATAGTTGAATACAGCTAATATTTAATCCTAATTGCTCAAAACTTAAATTGACATTTTCAATAATAAAACTGGAAATAATATTGACTAATAATACTAAAACAATTGCAATGCAACTGGCAATTATAGTTAAATAATGTCTTTTTCTTTGATAAAAAACTTCTTTAATTAACCACACGACCATTCTCCATTCTGATAATTTTCTTACATCTACTGGCAATATTTTCATCGTGAGTAACAATTACAATAGCTATACCTTCATCATTTAATTTTTTAAATATTTCCATAATTTTTATCGCATTATCTTTATCTAATGATCCTGTTGGTTCATCAGCCAGAATAATCTTTTTATTAGTGATTAAACATCTGGCGATAGCTACTCTCTGCTTTTGGCCACCTGAAAGCTGACTTGGATATTTGTTTAGGATATCCAAAATATCTAACTTCTTTGCTACTTTTAGTAAATCTTTTTTGCTATTCATATAACGTGTTGCTAATAAAATATTTTCTTTAACAGTTAAATATTCTAATAAATTAAAATCTTGAAATATTACTCCAATATTTTTTATCAATTTAGATTTTTCTTTTTTTGAAAACTTATTAACATCTTTATTGTTGAAGTAGTAGTAACCATAATCAATCTTGTCATATCCTGCTATTACATTTAATAAAGTACTTTTACCACATCCTGAAACTCCAACAATAGCTACAAAGCAATTTTCCTCTAATATTAAATCAAGATAATTTAAAGCTAATAAATCTTTATTATCCACTTTATATTTTTTAACTGCTTTATCTAACTTAATCACTTAAAAACTCCTTTAGGTAATCTGATATAATACATACCTTCTTATTTTCAATTCCAATAGCAGATATTAAAGCTGTATTATCATTACACATAATAACAGCTACCTTAATTCGATAATTTTCTAAATTGTTTAATTCTTCTAGATATTTTTCATCTATCAAATAATATCCTTCTTTATCATAGTTTAATGCTCTTTTATCTACTGTCAGTCCTTCTTTTTGCTGAAGGTGGAAGGTAACATTTACATGTTGAGAAAAGATTAAATCTTCATAATCTGTTTTGATTATCACTTTGTACTTATCGTTTTGATTATTATATTTTACTTTTTCTATAACTGAAGCTTCATAATAATTATTATTAATACCAATAAAACATCTATCGTTTTCATTTAATAAATTATATTTTTCAAATGTTAATTCAACTACCACAAAATAATCCAAGTCTTTAATTATTATTTGGTTATTTTCAATTTGGTAAATAAAACCATCTATTTCAGAGAGTAAATCTTTACTGTTTCCATATTCATTAATATAACTTATAACTTTTTCTTTTTTCTTAACTTCTGTTCCTACTTCTTTATAAACACTTTTTATATATCCATTAAAAAAGAAATAGTGACTTTTACTATCTACAATTCCATAAGTTTTATAATCATAAATAAAATTAGCTTTTTTTACCTCTACTGTTTCAATATTTTTTTCTATCAAGTTATTACCACTAAAAGTTATCAATATTAATATAATTAGTCCAATAAAGCCAATAAAGATAAATACTTTCTTGTTCAAAATAATCACCCTATAATATATTTACCTATTAATTAATTTTTCCCTAAAAAAAAGCGATTTCTTTCGCTTTTTTTTCTATCCTTTTTTAAAGTTTCTAGTTTATAAAAAATGTTTTATAGACTAATAACTAAAATGGGAATCCATCTTCTGGAAGTAAAGGATCTATATGATTAATTTTTATTTCTCCTGTTAAAACATTTAAATCATAATTTACTCTTTCTTCCACTTTATACTCACTAGCAATAATCCATTTTAGTTTTTTTACTGATTCAATATCAGACAATGGATTTTCTAAAGCTTCAGCCATTTCCGCTTTCATTTCTTCCTCAGTATTAACATATAAATATTTTCTATATAATTCATAGCACAAGTCTAAATTCTCTTTAAGCATCTTAGCCTTACTTAAATACTCTGGATTAACTGCATAATATAAGATATGATTTGAACTTTTTTGTCCTACCAATTCATTATAACAACATGTCTCATCACCATACTCATCCAAATGAGGCTCAAAATTACCAAAACCTAACCAAGTATATTCTTCACTAGTCAAATCTAATTTAAAGCTATCAATTTTCTTTTCAGGTAAATACATTCTATGAATATACATATTATTGTCAATTATCTCTTTAAAGAGGGCAATATCATAATCAATAAATTTAAACTCAGTATCATAAACTAAATGGCTGGTTTTATAATCATGTATTTGAACCTCTTCTTTAAAAGAATATAGCACTTCTCTATTACCATCAATACTTACTCTAAGTAAATCTTTACCAAGTATACAATATACCCAATATCCATCAGATGCTAGATAAATATAATTTGAATAATCACCAAATAAAACATATTGCTTTTTAGCTTTATCAGCTACAAAAATTAAATTTACTGCCATTCCATACTCATCAAATAATATTTCACTTTGTAATATTTCTAAATCGCTTTTAATAGTTGTATTTGACTTTTCTGTATAAATATGTTCCTTTGAAAAATATTCTTCATAAGAAAGTGGACTTCTTTCTTCAACAATCCAACTTCTCTCATCATTTGAATATTCCTTTAAAATTAAATAAACATTCATGACCTTTTTATTGGCCCAATATATTTCTTTTACCCCATTTAGTAGGGAATTAACCAATTCTAATTGACTATTATCTAGTTTTTGTTTAGTAAACATAAAATCCAATATATTTTCAGCAAATTTATCCTGATTTTTTATTTGAATTATTTTTTGCAAATCCACAAAATTTTCATCAAGCACTTCCCTTTCAAGAATTGCCTTTTGCCAACTTAGGATTACTCTTTCAATAATTTCCTTATCCTTAGTTTCTAAGGCTAATTCATAAGCTTTTAAGCATTCATTATTACTTAGATATTTTTCAATTTTTTCTTCAGTGCTTTGACAGCCAAACAAACATAAAATCATTAAAACTGATAACATTGATAATAATATTTTCTTCATTTATAGCTGGTCTCCTTCTTGTTTTTTTATTTAAACAATCTCTTTCTTCTTTTTCACTTTAATTGAAGTCTATTTTTAATAAAATGGTTTTTCATTAAAATAACCAACCACTCTTTCGGAATGGGTAATATTAACAAAGGCACTTGGATCATGTTGTTGAATAATATCCAGCAGCATATTTGTTTCATAATTTCCACAAACTGTGTAAATTACCTTCTTATTCTTTTGAGATGCATATCCTAAACCATCTAAGATGGTTGCTGAATGATTTAGTTTGGTTTGAATATCCTGACAAATTTCATCTTCTTTATCTGTAATAATGATAAAAGCATTCCTTTTGAATCTGTTGTCTGCTGCTTTTACCACTTGGGTTCCAGCAAACTGGAAAACTATTGAATATAAAGAAGCTTCCCAACCAAATAATAGACCAGCTATCATAAGCAGTGTGGCATTTACCAGTAATGATTCATTCCAAAATGATTTTTTAAATCTTTTAGCAAAATAAATAGAAATAAAATCCATTCCCCCCGCACAACCATCAGCCATCAATACTAACGCTGAACTTACACCAGAAAGCACTCCACCAGCAACAGCATTAAGCAGTATATCTTCAGTAATTTGAAAATAAGGAAATATTTCTACAAATATTGAAATCAGTACTATTCCCACCAAAGAAACTAAGGTAAACTGTTTACCAACGTATTTAATTACCAAAATAACAGCTGGCAAATTAAATATTAGGTACAGAATAGAATAACTTAATTCCATATTAAAATATTTATCAAATACTCTGGTTAAAAGTAAAGCCATCCCAGAAAATCCACCTGGAGTAATATTGCCATAATGAACAAAAGAATTTAAATTTATTGCCCCAACAATAGCTGATAATAAAGCTAAAAATAAATTCTTGATTAATCTTTTATCAATATTCATAATTATTTTTTAGTATTACTAGGTTTTTGATAATCGTAATACTTTACTTCCTTTCTGATATTTTTTTCAATAACTTTTAAATTGAAAAAATATATAACTATTCCTACCACTAGTGCAAGCACTAAAATAATTGAAAAAAGAGAGAGATAATCATTAACATTTTCTAACATAGTTGGCCCTCCTTTTTAACATAAGATATTATAGCACATATTTAAAATACCTCATCAAAATTGTTTCTTTCTAAAAAATCTGCACCTTTTTGACATTCATCTTTACTTAAGCCTGGATAATCAAGTTGTCTTAGCACTTCATAAACCATTATGGCGACCGTATTAGAAAGATTTAAACTTCTAGCTGATTCTACCATGGGTAATCTAATACATTTATCTAAATTGTTTTTTAAAACTGTTTTAGGAATACCAGTAGATTCTTTACCAAAAACTAAAAAGATATCCCCTTTTACTTTACTATATTCAAATGAGGCAGGATATTTATGCCCATATCGAGTCAAATAATATATTTCATCATTTTCTTTTAATACTTTGATAAAATCATCCCAATTTACATGTTCAATTATTCTAGTTTTATCAACATAATCCATTCCAGCCCGTTGTAAATGTTTTTCGTTTAAAACAAAACCATAAGGTTTAATCAAATGTAAAATTGAATTAGTTGCCATGGCTGTTCTAATAATATTGCCCGTATTTTGGGGAATTTCTGGTTCAAATAAAACAATATGAATCATTTGTTTTTTCCTTTCAAATATTCTAATAACAGCTTAGTAGCCTTCCCTCGATGTGATATTTCATTTTTTTGTTCAGAAGTAAGCTGGGCGCTAGTTAATCCATACTCTATAGTCATAAATATTGGATCATAACCAAAACCATTTTCACCTTTTGCTTCATAAGCAATAGAACCTTCCATTACACCTTCAAAAACATGTTTTTGATCATCAATTAAAGCAATGGCACAGACAAAACGAGCCTTTCGATTAGTTTTATCTTTCATTAACTCTAAAATGACTTGATTTTTTTGTTCGTAATTATAGCCTTCCAAAAATCTAGCGCTATAAATACCAGGCTTATTATCTAAGGCTTCAATTTCCAAACCTGAATCATCTGCTATCACTATCATATCATATATATCTTTAAGACTTTCAGCCTTGATTAAAGCATTTTCCCCAAAGGTAGCACCTGTTTCTTCTACTGCTAAATGCTCAATTTCTTTTAAATCATGAACAACATAACCCAATGGCTCTAATATTTCTCTATATTCTTTGACTTTATTACTATTGCCAGATGCTATCATAACCTCTTTCATTTAAATCTTCCTTTCCTAAATAATCAAAATTTAAACTAACGAAATATCTATCAGGATACTTTTGATCACTATTATATATTAACATCTGATAACACTTTTGTCCTTGATAAATACTATCATCAAAATAACTATAGCGAATATCATTTTGAGTTAGATATCCTTCATTTATAACTGCTTTTAATATATTAGCTTTTAGTTTTTTATCAAAACTGTTTTCAGCGATTCTAACTGGTCTTTGTTTAAACAGATAATAATATTCATTTAGTAAAATTAATCTTCCTGCTTCTTCGCTAATTGACTCATAAACGATTTTAAATAGGTGATGTCTTTGATAAGGTTTCTTTAAACTGTCAATCTTTTTTCCTAAAACAAGCATGCAATCAAACATCAAGTCAACTTTTTCAAACAAATACCATAAAGTATTGCGGCAGATATTTCTATTCCACAACCTTTCAGTTGCCAAAGCTACCAATTCTACTTTTTTTACATCTTCATTAGAAAAGATGTTGCTACTGATTATTTGATAAGGAGATTTTTTATCAGCAATAATTCCATATTTATCCATTTCTTCACTTAAAGCTGTTCCTTTTAAAAGTTTTAAAATGCCTACCTGCATTTCATCAACTTTCAGCCTAAATAATTTTTGATAGGTATTTTTGAAAGATGATAAATCCTCTTTTGGCAGTCCAGCAATTAAATCTGCATGAACAATCGTATTATTTTCAACTAACCTGTTAAGATTGGCAACCATTTTTTCAGTATTCTGATACCTGCTTACTGCTTTTAAAGTTTCTTTATTAAATGATTGAATACCAACTTCAAAACGAAATTTACTTTTAACTTGATTGGTACAAACTAAATCTATTAACTCTTTTGATAAAGTATCAGCCATTACTTCAAATTGAAAAGAAGCATCATCTCTAAAATCAATTAATCTTTGCCCAATTGATAAACTTCTTTTTTTATTAGCATTAAATGTTCGATCTAAAAATTTAATTTGATTAACACTTGTTTTTTCTAATTTATCAAATAAATCAAAAAGATAGTCTAATGAAAACTCTCTAATTTCATTGTCTAAAGAAGCCATACAATATTTGCATTTATAGGGGCAGCCTCTACTTGCCTCCACATATAAATATCTTTTATCCATTTCATCTAAGTCAAAGTCCAATAAATATGGACTTTCTAATGTTTCTAAATAATCAATATCAGTTTTTACCATTACAGTATTCACATAATCATGGGTAACTAAACCACTTATATTTTCTTTTTTATTTACGTATTGCCAAAAAGAAATTTCACCCTCACCTAATAAAATTCCATCAACATCTCGAGTTAAATACTTTTGATATTGATAGCTAACCTCTGGCCCTCCTAAAACAATATTTACATTTTTAAGTTTTTCCTTAATCATTTTAGCTAAAACAAGTGTTTGTTCACCATTCCAGATATAACAAGAAAAACCTATCAAATCAGGATCAATCTCAACAATATTGTCTACAATATTTTCTAATTCATCTTTAATGGTAAATTCTTTTAAAATTGTTTCATGTCTATTATCTCTGGCAACATAAAGCCATCTCAAAGCGAGATTTTTATGAATATATTTAGCATTTAAAGTGGTCAGTAAAACTTTCAT
>JAAZKG010000052.1 GCA_012799935.1 Erysipelotrichia bacterium
GTTTTCCTTCAGTCATTACAACTTTGTGTGCTGATGTTTTTGCTTTTGCCATAGCAGGCTCCTTTGTTTTAGTTTATCACAAACCTGCTATTTTGGGAATTTACAGAAAGACTTTCACAGTCTCATTTAATAGTATTTCTAGATATTCTTCAATAAGACTTCATTACACCTTTACACTTCTTTCTTTCCATACTTGATCTTAATAAATAAATGCGTAAAAAACCTCGGAATTAAAAAAGCTATTAGCAATTTAATTTTGTGTTCAGGACTAAGTTTATACGACACTAATTGTTCAAAACCTCGTTTTTTTACACCGTATAACATATTTTTCAATGCAAAAGAATAAAAAAGTTTTGAGCAATAACTATCAAAACTTTCTAATAACTTTGGATCTGAAATTGTATTTCTTAAATCCCTAATCATAAAAAAACTTCCGTGAGGCTCCATTGCGTTATTTGTATCTTTTACAGTATTATTTTCTGCTTCAATATTGTATACTGCACAATTTTTTGTACTATAGGCAACTTGATGTTTTACGGCCACTGCAGCCCATACATATTGATCTTCGCCATATTTTTCTCCTACGGGAAACCAAATCTCATCATTATAAAAAATATCTTTGCGAATACAAACTGCTGATGCCCATGCAAAATTATGTTTAGATGTCATAACTTTAAAATAGTCTGGAATGATTCCTTTTTTAAAGTCTTTAGGTAATTTCTCAATCTGTAATTGCTGCTTTGCCCCATTTCTCGTTTGGTAACAATATGAAGTCGCGTACAAACCAGCGGTAGGGAAATCTGAAATAAGAGCATTAATCTCTTCTAAAAAAGTATTTTCCCATAGATCGACTGCATCTAAAAAAGCGATATAATCAGCACTTGCATTTTGAATACCTGTGTTTCTTGCTTTAGAAACTCCACCATTTTCTTGTTCTATAATTTTTAACCTTGGATCATTAATCTCTTGAGTAACCAACACACTTCTATCTGTCGAGCCATCATTCACGACAATAACTTCAAAATCAGTAAAACTTTGTTGTATAACTGATTGTAAAGTTTCTTTTATATAATTTTCTTTATTATATAACGGGATTACTACACTAAAAAAAGGTTTGTTTGTTGCTTTCATTACTTACTCTTTCAAATCTACTATAAATAGCTGTTAATAACGTCAGCTGTTCCGACAACTTTTTCAAAGTTTAACGTTTGCTTATTCTTATCTAATATATCAAAATTATCATCTTTGATCACTCTTGGCTCAATATGCAATAACTCCCACAAACTATCCAATCGGCTATTCATTCCTTTTATGCTTCCTTTTACTGGCACCGCGGCAAATTGTTTATTGAAAATAGCTGAAAATACACAACAGTGGTAAGAGTTTGTTACTACATACTCTGCATTATCAACTAAATATAGCCATTGGGGAATTGTTGCAAACGTTTTTTGGTATTTATCTATATTATTATTTCCAGTAACGTAAATAACTTCAATATCTTTATTTTTTGCCCAATCATAAAACTTTTTTATTGAAAAGTCACACTCATTACCAAGTAGGTAGAGTAAAACAAACACTTTTTTTGGCTTTTCAAAATTGTTCTCGTTATAAATATCTCGATATTTATCAGCCATTAATAGCATCGTAGGGTCTGGAACCCATTCTGCATCTACATCACAATTATTGCAGAGTTCAACTCCAGTTTTTTCTCTAACCGATACATAATCAAACTTTTCTAAAAGTGGTTTTATTATTTTTATATATTCTTGAGAAATTGAAACTTGTCCCCAGCTTGCTGCATAACTTAAGCGCTTTGTTTTTTCGCTTCCAAAGTTTAAAAAATATGCATCGATCAAGTTTTTAACTTTACTTACATTCAAATTTCCAAAATTCCAAACTTGATCAGAACCCACAATATAAACATCAGCATCAGGCGGATCTTCTTTAAGTTGATTATAGGAAGTATATAACTTTTCAGATTGCTTAATATAAGTATTTCTAAAACTATCAAAATTCCTTGGATTTTGCTTTTGTTCAGTTATAGATTTATGATGGCGGATTTTGTTCCTAATATATTTGGATAGCCTAATAGGACTTAATGCTTTTAGAAGTTTAATATATAATTTTGTTTTTCCATAATCATTTCTTGGATCATATCTAATCAAATACGCATCATGCCCTTTATCTCTCAGATATTTCTGTAAAGCATAACACTGTAAAAGTTGACCGTAATTATCCTCAGACCACCAGAAAGTCATAATTCCAATTTTCATGTATACTTTTCCTTATTTTTTAATAGTTTTCTTATTGACTGTATTCCTTTATCTCCAATAAATACTTTTAATAATTTATATATATAAGATTTTACTCTTTTTTTCATATCTATTTTTATCAGTTTCTTACTTAATTCATTTATAGTACAATAATTTATAAATTTTACAAATAAGTTTCGCTCTTTAGGTCTATGTGCCGATTGTATCATTGCA
>JAAZKG010000053.1 GCA_012799935.1 Erysipelotrichia bacterium
GAAATACTTCAATGGATACGGGATACATATCCAAAACAAGTTGACAAATATATTCATTATATCCGTGCAAATAATTTGGGCAAAAGGAACTCAGATTGTGTTGGATTATTTAAGTCCTATCTTTGGTGGAATAATGGAAATATAAAATATAATGCCCAACAAGATTTAAGTGCTAATGGAATGTTTGATAAAGCTACGGTTAAAGGTAAAATTTCCACTATTCCTAAAATTCAAGGTCTTGGGGTATGGCGTAATGGCCATGTGGGTATTTATGTTGATGGTAAAGTAATTGAAATGAAGGGTACATTATATGGCTGTATGCAGACACCCTTATTAGGTGAAGAATCTAATAATTGGGAATATTGGTTTCAATACCCCTTTATTGAATATGTGGAGAACGATGATACGTTTAAAGATATAAAAGGGCATTATGCTGAAAAATATATTGAAGCAATTGGGAAGACTGGTTTAATGGTTGGTGACGGTAAAGGGAAATTCAACCCTGATAGTTTAATCACCAGAGGACAATTGGCAGTTGTATTAGCTAAATTATTACATTTGCCTATCGAAGAATAATATAAAAAGGAGAAATAAATTATGGATATTCAAACAATTATAACAATTATTATCGGAGTAGTAATAGCAGGTTTTGCAATTTACCTTATAGTAACAAAGCAATGGGCAAAACTTCGTGAGTTTGCATATCAACTTATGCTAAGTGCTGAAAAGGTTTATGAAGCAAATCAAGGAAAAGAAAAATTTGATGCAGTGTTTAATGTACTATATGGATACATACCTAATTGGTTAACGGGAATATTAACAGAGGAAAAAATTAAAGTTCAATTACAAATATGGTATGACAAAGCAAAAGATTGGTTAGATGATGGAGAAATAAACGATAGCATCTAACAACAGCTACTTAGGTAGTTTAATATAGATTTAGGGAGTAAGATGGCTAAAAGCTGTCCTACTCCCTATTTTTTTTCGTTTTAAACTGCTATATATAATTCAACTGTAATATCACTATAATTTTCTTTAAGGTTAGAATATTTACTAAACAAGTGGCTTAGATTGCATTTATATCTATCAAGCAACACATCCTGCGTGGGATAAATAAATGCGCTTAATTCGTCTGATTTTACTGCTAAACATGTATCTAAATCATTTAAATACACTTTATATATGTCTTTAGTTATCATAATTTTATTTATGCAATTCCTTACAAAGTCTTCATTAAATTCATCATTATTAAGTGTTTCTATTAATTTTTCAATCCTAGAAATTTGTGAATTTGTATTTGATATATTAGTATCTAGTAAATTTTTCTTTTCAATGTATTGATTAATTTCTTGTTGTATCTCGGTATAATCTATAATAAATTCATCTTCTGATATAAGTTCTTTTCTTCGCATATCTCGTAAAACTTTTAACTCTTGGCTTAAATCATCAATCTTTCTTGATAAGGTTTTTAAATCTTGTGAATTATCTTTTTCTTGTATAGTTTCTTTTAGAATAGTTATGGTATCAAATATAAAGCTTTTATCTACTTCTTTAAGTTTGTCATAAACAAATTTAACAAGAGTAATTAATACTTCTTCTTTTACCGACCCAACATCACAATGCTTTTTCCCATACAAAGCGTATCCTTGACATTGCCATGCAACGTGTTTTTTATGCCATACTACTCTTCTAAAACCATCGCTACATTTTCCGCATTGAAGTTTTCCACTCCAACAATATTTATTGCTATGCTTTGTTGCTCTACCCGTTTCATTATTTTGCATAGTTCTTCTTCTTTTAATTTCTAATTGTACCAAATCCCATTTGGCAGGTTCAATAATAGCTGTATGGTTATTTCTAAATAAATACTGTCTGATTTCCCCTTTATTTTTTAATCTCTTGTGGCTTAAATAATCAACCGTATAATATTTTTGTTGAAGTAAATGACCTGCGTAACGTTCATTTTTTAACATATTTAGTATAGTAGTAGCATTCCACCTCTTACTTTTTAAAGGGGTAGGGATTTTCATTTCATCAAGTTTTTTTGCTATTTTAACAGCACCATCTCCGTTTAAGTAACTATCAAAAATTAACCTTATAATCTTAGCTTCTTCTTCAATAATAACAATTTCTCCGTCTTTAATCTCATAACCTAAAACTTTATTATTGCCAAATACCTTGCCATTTTTAAAAGCCTTGTCTACGCCCCAATTAACATTTTCACTTATTTGTCTTGAGCCATCTTGTGCTAATGAAGCAAGTATAGTAATTAATACTTCTCCGATAGCAGTTAAAGTATTGATGTTTTCATTCTCAAAAAACACCGCAACATTATACTCTTTAAGGATTCTTATATATTTTAGTATATCAGTAGTGTTCCTACCGAACCTTGAAATAGACTTGCAAATTATAAGATTCATTTTACCATTCTTTGCGTCAGCAATCATCTTCATAAAATTAGTACGTTTCTTGACTGATGTACCACTTATGCCTTCGTCCGAATATATTCCTACAAATTCCCATTCTTGATTATTTTGTATAAATTCAGTATAATGTTTAACTTGAGCATCATACGAATTTAGTTGAAGTTCAGAAGATGTTGAAACACGACAATAAGCACAAGTAAGAATTTTCCCTTTGAAGGTTAAGGTATCATTTTTTTGTATTTTAGGCTGAATAATTTCCATATATTACACCTCATTTGTATTTATTTATATAAAGACAAGCTCATTATAAAATAAATGCCACGCTAAGTCAACGTGGCAAATTCATAATCAATATTATATTTTTTACTTAATTTATGTAGTATCTTGTCTTTTTCGTCAATGGTAATTAAACTTTTTCTATATAGTGAATCAATTAAA
>JAAZKG010000054.1 GCA_012799935.1 Erysipelotrichia bacterium
CCTTTAAATATAAATAAAAACGTCCTAAAAAGGACGTTGACTGACGTGGTACCACCTTAATTGCTTCTCAAATGTTATAACGTAAACTAACGGGTTTCTTTTTCAAGTCCTGCTCCTAAGTAGTAAGTTATTATTACCGCAAATCATTTCCACCAACCACAATTCTCTCTGTATAAGTTTTAATAACTGTTGTCTTATTCATCGCATTTAAATATATTATATAAATATTTATAAAAAAGTCAAATCTTTATTATGCTAAGTTACTTACATGAAAAGATTAAGTGTTTTAATATTTTCACTTAATCTTTTTCAATTTTTTTACTATTTTGCAAATCCTTCTGGATTAATTACTGGAGCAACATAGCTTATTTTAATTTCGCCAGTTAAAACATTTAAATTATAGTTAGCTTGCTTATTTATTTTATATTCATTTTCAATAATCCATATTAACTTTTGAACTCCACTACTATTATAATCAACTGGATTTTCAAAGGCTTCAGCCATTTCTTGCTTCATTTCTTCTTCTGAATTAATAGACAAATATTTTTTATATAACTTATAGCACAAATCTGGATTTTCTTTAAGTTTTTTGACCTTATTTAAATATTCTGGATTAACTGCAAAAAATAAGATTTGATTTGAACTTGTTTGTGGTTTAATATCATGAGAATCACGTGAAGTACCGAAATAATCATATTTGATTATAATCCAGTTTCCAAAACCAAACCAGCTGTGTTGATCACCTATTAACTTAGTTTTAAAAGTATCCAGTTTCTTTTCTGGTAAATATAATCGATGGATGTATAAGATATCATCTTTTACTTCTTTAAACAAAGCAATATCATAATCAATAAATTTAAAATAGGTTAAATAATCTTCATTTGACATACTTGATGTTATATCCTCTGCAAAAGTATATAAAGTTTCTTTTTCTCCTTCGATACTAATCCTCAACAAATCTTTACCATAAAAACAATATACCCAATAGCCATCAGAGGCTAAATAATTATAATTTGTATAATCTCCAAATAAAACATACTGTTTTTTGGCGGTGTTATCTTCATAAACTACATTTACTGCCATTCCATACTCATCAAAAACTATTTCATTAACCACTGTATCCTTAGTATTATTAATCTTTGTTTCTGATTCTTCGGTATAGATATGTTCTTTTGAAAAATATTCTTCATATGAAACTGGATTTCTTTCTTCAATAAACCAAATCTTTTCATCATTTGAATAAGATTTCAAAACGTTAAAAAGATTTTTCACAAGATTTATGCCCCATTCGATATTTTTAATTCCATCAAAAAGTGCCTGAACCAGTTCTAATTGTTTGTTATCTAGTTTTTCTTTCTCATACATATAATTCAAAATATTTTCCACAAAGAGTTTTAAATTCTTTGATTCTTTAATTTCTAATTCTTTAAACTCTTCATCTATTACTTCGGTTTCAAGAATTTCCTTTTGCCAAGTAATAATTACTCTATCAATCAATTGTTTTTCTTCTGTTATCAAGGCTAATTCATAAGCTTTCAAAAACTCTTTATTGCTTAAATGTTTTTCAGCTTTTTCTTGAGTTGTTTGACAGCCACACAAACACAAAACCATTAGTAGCGACATTACTAATACCAGTATTTTTTTCATTTTTTTGGCCCTCCTAGGTTTTATAACCATAAAGCTTTTTATGGCATATTATATGCCAAAATATATCTAAATCTATTATAAACCCTTATATCTACACTTATCAATAATAATCTTATAAATTGCAAAAAAATTATTTTGCGCCAAAAAAAAGAAAGAAATTTAGTAATTGCTTTCTTTTAATATCTTCTATTATTCAATGTTTTTCAGATAATTTATTTAGGATAATGATTGATAAAGAAATTATTCCCAAAGCCACAAATAGTCCTACTTCTCCCTTAATAAGATAATGAAGATTGTTAATAAAATTCATTGGTTCAAAAAACATAGCTGATCTCCTTACATAAACAAACTCATCATCAGTCCTCCAGCAATTACGGAAGCAATCTGACCTGAGACATTGACACCCATAGAATGCATCAACAAGAAGTTTTGATTATCTTCTTCTAGACCCATTTTATGAATAATTCTTCCAGACATTGGAAAAGCTGAAATACCTGCTGCTCCAATCATTGGATTGATTTTCTTTTTCAAAAATAAGTTTAAAAACTTAGCAAACAATACTCCACCTGCTGTATCAAAGACAAAAGCAAACAAACCTAAGGCTAAAATCATCAAAGTTTGAATCTGTAAGAATTTTTCAGCTTGCATCTGTGAAGCAACCGCAATTCCTAAGAAAATTGTAATGATATTAGCTAATGGACCTTGAGCTGTATCAGCCAAAGAATTCAATACTCCACATTCTTTTAATAAATTGCCAAACATTAAAAAACCTACTAAAGCTACTGATGCGGGAGAAATAATGCCTGCAACAATGGTAATTATAATTGGAAATAGAATACGAGTAGATTTGCTCACTTCTTTTGGTTCGTAATCCATTCTGATTCTTCTTTCTTCTTTACTGGTTAAGGCTTTAATTACTGGTGGCTGAATAATTGGAACTAAAGCCATATATGAGTAGGCAGCAACCATAATCGCACTTAAGTATTGTGAATTCAATACTTGAGCAACAACGATAGCTGTTGGCCCATCAGCTGCTCCAATTGTCGCAATTGCTGCGGCATCATTAATTGGAAAAAACATCGAGCCAACACAAAGAGTCAAAAAAATACCAAATTGTGCCGCTGCTCCAAACATCATCAAAATTGGATTTGCTAAAAGCGGCCCAAAATCACACATTGCGCCAATGCCAATAAATAATAGTAATGGGAAAAGTTCATTGACAATACCCGCTTCATAAAGGGTTGATAATGCTCCTTCTTGCAAAACACCATTAATAATCTGAGTTACTGCTCCAGAAAAGGGCATATTGACTAAAATAGCTCCAAAACCAATTGGCAGTAAAAGTGAAGGTTCCATCTCTTTAGCAATAGCCAAATAAATAAGTGTTCCACCAATACCCCACATAATAATTTGTTGCCAAGTTATTAATAATAGATTTTCATATAAAAACTCCATAATCCCTCCTATTATAGACTGAAACTGATTTGGCCAGCTTCAAGATCTATCTTCTTATTTTCAGCAATTACACCTAAGGAATAGTCACTATTGATTCCTAAAACTTTGACAAGTTTTTTCTCATTAGAAACTAATGCAAATACTTCTTTATTTTTCAAATAGTCGTACTTTTTTATTTGACTATAAAAGTCATAGTCTTGTTCTACCAATTTAAAGTTATAGACCAGTTTACTGTAGATATCACTTTTAAACTTTTTAAGATTAATGCATCTATTTAACTGATTTCTAATTGATGTTGGCAAAATAGTGTACTCTTCCTTAAATTTTTTTTGGTTAACATTAACTCCTACACCAATAATAAGACATTCCATTTCCTGCTTACTTACCGCTTCCAGTAAAATTCCACAGATTTTTTTATTATCAACATAAACATCGTTAGGCCATTTAATACTCAGATTATTAAGACCATATTCTTTTAGCACTTCTAGTATTGAATAACCACAAATTATTGAAAGTGTTTTGTATTTTTCTATCAATTTTCTATCTTTGACCAA
Source organism: Erysipelotrichia bacterium (assembly GCA_012799935.1). GTDB lineage: Bacteria > Bacillota_I > Bacilli_A > Erysipelotrichales > Erysipelotrichaceae > UBA1783. The sequence continues at coordinate 3,657 of JAAZKG010000054.1, forward strand.
AACTGAAAACAATAGATTTTTTTTCTTTTCACTACTCCATCTTTTATTTTCTCGACCTTTACCAGCTGTTTGCTCATCAGCAGAAACAAAAGTGAAGTTTTGGTAATTATGATAGTTACCTTTTAAAAAAGCATTAGTTGAATCAATAACATCAAAATGAATTAGTTTCATCTTATTTTAAAACAATTAGTTCATCTTTATTTTTAACATCATCGCCTTTTTTGATGTTAATAGCACTTACCTGACCAGCAAAAGCTGATTGAATTTCATTTTCCAGTTTCATTGCTTCGATTATCGCTACTGTTTGACCTTTTTTAACCATATCACCAACATTTACTTTTACTTCTAATACTTTACCAGCAATTGGCGCTAAAATTACATTGTCACCCTGCGAAACCACGTTTTCAACTTTTTTAGTTTCTGCTTTAATTTCAGCTACAACTTCATCAACAGCACTTACTTCAACTTCATAATATTTTCCATTTACCTTTATTTTATATATTTTCATCTTAACCAACCCTTCTAACACTTATTACCTTTACATCTTTTTTTATCTCTTCATAATAATCAATACTAGCAACTAAACAAGCTATGGTAGCATCTTCATCATTTAAGTCTAATGGAGTTGTTGCCAATTTTGAAACTTGGGTTTCTTCTTTTTCAAGTTTTTTTTCTGGTTTAAAATACAATGCATAAATTATAGCAATAGCTAAAACAATTAACATTATTATTCCAGGTCTAGTAATTATATAAACAAAATCCATAAACTACCCTTCCTTTAAATAAACATTTCAAACTCAACTACTTCAACAGTTTCAGTTTTGTATTTATTCTTTAAGAAATCAACTGCTACTTGTTCAAATAGCGCTAAAGATAATACATCTTCATCACTTTTGGCGATATCTTTATATTTTTCTTTTAAATCTTCAAATTCTGGTTGTAACAAATCAGCTGGACGACAAGTAATAACTTCATCATCACCTATAATCATTTCTCTGATTTTAGGATCAACTTCTGCTGGTGTTTTACCATATTTACCCTGTAGGTAGTCTTTTACTTCTTTAGCAGTCATTTTATAACGCTGACCACTTAAAACATTAAAGACCGCTTGGGTTCCGACCATTTGAGACATTGGTGTAACAAGCGGTGGATAGCCTAAATCCTTTCTTACTTTTGGAATTTCTTGTAACACTTCTTCGTATTTATCCATAGCTCCTTGATCAGATAATTGCTTAATCATATTTGACAACATTCCACCAGGAACCTGATAGGTCAATATGTTGGGATTAATCTGAAATGACTTAGGGCTTAAAAGTCCATTTTTAACATATTTATCAACAATTTCTGTAACTATCGGTTCAACTTCTTTAATCGCATTAACCTTCAACTTCGGATTATACTTAGTATTCTTTAAAACTGTATTTAGAGCTTGAGTTGAAGGCTGCGCTGTACCATTTGATAAAGGAGACATTGAAGTATCCACAATATCAATGCCCGCTTTAATAGCTGCCATATAAGTCATTTCACAGACTCCTGCGGTACAATGTGAGTGTAACTCCAGTGGTAGCTTACATTCTCTTTTTAAAGCTGTAACCAGCTCTGTTGCATCCTCTGGGGTTAATACTCCAGCCATATCTTTTATACAAATAGAATCAGCCCCCATCTGTTCAATATCTTTGGCTAACTTTACATAATAGTCAATTGTATGAACTGGAGAAGTAGTATATGAAAGGGCTATTTGACATTCCCCACCATATTTTTTTGTTGATTTTACTGCCTGCTGTAAATTTCTGATATCATTTAAGGCATCAAAAACACGGATAATATCAATACCATTTTCTATTGATTTTTTACAGAACAAATCTACTATATCATCAGAATAATGACGATAGCCTAAGATGTTTTGTCCTCTAAATAGCATTTGCAATTTTGTCTTTTTACAAACTGCTTTTACTTTTCTCAGCCTTTCCCATGGATCTTCATTTAAAAAACGCAAGCAAGCATCAAAGGTAGCACCACCCCATACTTCAATAGCATGAAAGCCAATTTCATCGTATTTTTCACAAAGCTTTACTACTTCTTCGGTTGTCATTCTGGTCGCAAATAATGATTGATGACCATCACGGACTGATGTTTCAACAATTTTTACCATTTATTTACCTCTATACCTTAGGTCCAGCTTCTTTTAAAACTTTTCCTTTTTCATCTGTTTCATATTTAGTGAAGTTTTTAATAAAACTACTCGCTAAATCCATTGCCTTTTCTTGCCAATCCTTAACATTATCATATGTATCTCTAGGGTCAAGAATATTAGTGTGAACTCCTTCCAACTCTATTGGTACTTCTAAATTAAAATAAGGAATTCTTTTAGTTTCAGCCTTATCAATTGCCCCATTTAAAATAGCATCGATAATTCCTCTAGTATCTTTAATGGAGATACGTTTTCCAGTACCATTCCAACCTGTATTAACTAAATAAGCTTTAGCATTTGACTGCTTCATTCTCTTAATCAGTTCTTCAGCATATTTTGTTGGATGAAGCTCTAAAAATGGTTGGCCAAAACAAGCTGAGAAAGTAGGTGTTGGCTCAGTTACTCCTCTTTCAGTTCCGGCTAGTTTGGCAGTGAATCCTGATAAGAAGTAATATTGAGTTTGTTGTTCATCCAAAATTGAAACTGGAGGCAAAACACCAAAAGCATCAGCTGACAAAAAGATTACTTTTTCAGCTGCTGGTGCCACACTTACAGGTTTAACAATTTTTTCAATGTGATCAATTGGATAAGAAACTCTTGTATTTTCAGTTACACTTTTGTCATTAAAATCCAATTTACCATTTTCATCAATAGTAACATTTTCTAATAAAGCATTTCTTTTGATTGCCTTATAAATATCTGGCTCAGATTCTTTATCCAAATTAATTACCTTGGCATAACAGCCACCTTCAAGATTAAAGATGCCATTATCATCCCAACCATGTTCATCATCACCAACCAATAATCTTTTGGGGTCGGTTGAAAGCGTTGTTTTACCAGTGCCTGATAATCCAAAGAAAATAGCAGTATTTTCACCATTCATATCAGTATTAGCAGAACAGTGCATGCTGGCAATTCCTTGCAGCGGCAAAAAATAATTCATCATTGAAAATATACCTTTTTTCATTTCTCCACCATACCAGGTATTGAGAATGATTTGTTCTTTGCTGGTAATATTAAAGGCAATACAAGTTTCTGAATTTAAACCTAACTCTTGATAATTTTCTACTTTAGCTTTTGAAGCACAATAAACCACAAAATCAGGCTTAAAGTTTTCCAATTCTTTATTAGTTGGACTAATAAACATATTTTTAACAAAATGAGCTTGCCAAGCAACTTCCATAATAAACCTGACAGCCATTCTTGTATCCTTATTGGCACCACAAAAAGCATCAATTACAAATAGTCTTTTACCACTTAACTGTTTCTGAGCAATTTGCTTAAGTTTATGCCAAACTTCTTCACTCATCGGGTGATTATCATTAGGATATTGTTTACTATCCCACCAAATGGTATCCTTAGAATTTTCATCCATCACAATATACTTATCTTTAGGAGAACGACCAGTATAAACACCAGTCATAACATTTATTGCTCCCAGCTCACTTAGATATCCTTTTTCATATCCTTTCAAGTCAGCTTTAGTTTCCTCAATAAAAAGAACTTCATAACTTGGGTTGTAAACTATTTCTTTTACTGATTCGATCCCATAATTTGTTAATTGTATTTTGTTCATAAAATCCTCTTTTCTATAGTAAAAATTGCTTTGATTTTTATCTAATTTTTACTTTGAAATAAAATCCAATTTCAAGTGCTATTTTATTACATATCAGTTTTTTTTTCAACCACGCAAATGCCTATTAAGTAAAACTATTTTAATTTTTCGTTATATTTTTGAAACATTTTCATTAGATAATTTATCAGAAAAAAACATCCTGTTTTCAACAAAATGCTTTTTCTTACATTTATCAATACTTAATGTACTCAATTAATCCTGAATAGGAATCTAATGAGACATAGTACTGTTTGTTGTTATTTGCCTTTATTGTATATTCATAAAGGTAATAACTTCTTTCTAAAGGGACACAGATGACCAGTTTTCGTTTATAAGCTGTAATTTCAGCTTGTGAAGTTTTAATGCCTAAATCAGTTGCTAAAAACTCTAAAACTGTTTCATCAGCATTACTTCGGCCCATAACCATATTCTCCCTTGCGTAGCCACTAATACTGAAATAGAAATAAACTGAAACACCTGCTAAAAGAACGAAAACTATTGCTATCCTAATAAAGAATCTCTTTATCCTATTAGGAATTGTTACATACTTGTCTGCTTTTAATCTGGTTTTCGCAATTTTTCTGGCTTTGTTTACCGTATCTTCAACAAAGACAATCTCATCATCAGTAGCTGTATTATCTTGATACTTTTTAACTAAAGATTCAAAATCCATCGTTACCTCCTTTTTTTAGAAAACAAAATTTCCTTCTTCAAATACTAAAACTTCTTCACCATTAGCTTTAATGCCAGTAATCTTCATATCTTTAGAACCGAACATAAAGTCTACATGATTCATTGAAGAGTTTGCTCCAGCTTCACTTAACTGTTCTTCACTCATTGTAGTGCCACCTTTTATATTATCTGGATAGGCTTGACCAAGTGCTAAGTGACAAGAAGCATTTTCATCAAATAATGTGTTATAAAATAATATATTACTCAAAGAAATAGGTGAATTATAAGAAATTAATGCTACTTCTCCTATTCTTCTACTTCCTTCATCTGTATCTAATAAATTTGTTAATGTTTCAACTTCTTTTTCAGCACCATGGTTGACAACTTTGCCATCTTCAAATTTCAACCAAAAATTATCGATTAGTTTTCCACCATAACTTAATGGTTTCGTTGCCACTACTTTACCACTGACATTATTTTTATCTGGCATAGTAAATACTTCTTCAGTTGGCATATTTGGGTTGAAAACTATTCCCTTAGTCGTTACACCACTTCCACCTTCCCAAAGATGATTTTTAACTAAACCAACATATAAATCAGTTCCTGTAGCACTTTCAAAATGAAGTTTTTCAAAATTGTATTCATTTAAAATATCACAGTATTTCCTTAATTTCTCGTTATGTTTTTGCCACTCTAAAACAGGATCATTTTCTTCATTAATTCTAACACTCATTAAAATCGCGTCCCATAATGCCTCAACAGCTTCTTCATCAGTTTTATCTGGAAATACTTTCTTAGCCCAAGCAAGTGAAGGAAGAGCTATAATCGACCATTGTCCGTGATTAGCCATCGTATAGTTTTTAAGAGGTTTCGTTTTTTTCATTGCTGCTATTTGACTTGCCATAATCTTTTCTGGATCAATACCAGCTAATAAATCAGGGGTATCACTGACAATATGTAAGAAAGCACAACCTTTATCTTGAACATATTTTTGTTTATCGTAAACATAATCAGGAATTTCACTTAAAATTTCAGTCGAGCAATTGATAAAGTTTAAAAGTGTTAAATCTTCATATGACCAATTAACCATGACTTCACTAGCTTTAGCTTTGTAAGCTTCTTCAATACACATTTTTACAAATTTATAATCCCTAACTTCAGCTGAAATTACCAGAAGTTGTTCTGGCTGAATATTGGCTCCAACTTTTACAGCTAGCTTAGCATATTTTCTTAATAAATTATCGTTCATATAATCAATCATCCTTACCTACTTCTTTAAATCTCATGGTATTTGTTTTCCCATGTCCTGAATGCCAGCCAGCAGTAACAATATAATATGAATCCAATGGTAACTCCATTTGTCTAGCCACTTCAGTAGCAGTAGCATCATATAAATCGCTATCGACAATATTAGGAGCATATACTGGTGTGACATTGGAATATAAAGACATCTTAGTGCAAGTGCTCAAAGAGTTGGTGGCTGCAATAATTGGTGAAGAAGGTTTATATTTCATCAGACGTTTAGGGGTTCCACCAGTTTCAGTGAAAGCCATAATTGCGCTAATATTATCCATTGTTAAACAACTTTCAGCTACTGATATGCCAATAGCATCTGACATTGTTCTAGCAGAATAGTCAACTGCACTTTCTAAATAAGCATGATAATCAAATTCCTTTTCACATTCTTTAGCAATTTTTGCCATGGTCATTACCGCTTCAACTGGATATTCACCAGTTGCAGTTTCAGCTGATAGCATAATACAATCTACTCCAGCAAATATCGCATTAGCAACATCACTTGCTTCTGCTCTTGTAGGTCGAGGATTAGAAACCATACTTTCTAACATATGGGTAGCAATAATAACTGGTTTTCCCATTTTATTAGCTGTTTTAATAATGTTTTTCTGATAAATAGGAACAAGTTGCAAACTCACTTCAACTCCTAAATCTCCTCTAGCTACCATTACAGCATCAGCAACTTCTAAGATTTCTGCTAATTTATCATAACCCTCTTGATTTTCAATTTTCGCAATAACTTCTACTTCTGGATGATCTTCTTCAGCTAAAATCTTTTTGATATGCAAAACATCTTCTGGTCTTCTAACAAAACTAGCTGCAATAAAATCGACTCCATTTCTAACACCAAAACGAATATCTGCATCATCCTTTTCCGAAACAAATGGCATAGATAATTCTACATTTGGTACGTTAACACCTTTTCTAGTCATGATTGGCCCTGAATTATATACTTCACAATCAAAACCATCATAATCTTTATTTAAAACCGTTAAAGTTAATTTTCCATCATTAATCAATATTTTATTTCCAACATTAATATCATCATATAATTCAGGACAACTTATATGAAATCTTTCATGATTTCCAACAACATCTTCTCTAACAACTCTTACCCTATCACCTTTAGAAAAATTAACACAATCATTTTCCATTTTTCCAACTCTAATTTCCGGTCCTTTTGTATCTAACATGATACCAATATGCCAACCATTTTCTTTGTTAATCTTTTTGCAGATTTGAATCTTATTTAATTGTTCTTCATGTGTACCATGTGAAAAATTTAATCTAATCATATTCATGCCCGCTTGTGCTAATTGTGTCATCATTTCTTCATTGTCACTTGCTGGACCAATTGTACAGATAATTTTTGTTCTCTTCATCTTCTCTCCCTCTATACTAATCTATTAAATAATTTATATAGATCTTTTTTCTTTTCTTTTCCTTTGTCAATTGCTTCAATAATATCTGTTGAAATAATTTCATCATCAACAATACCAACACAATGACCAGAAATACCACTATCTAATAATTCAACCGCTTTATCTCCTAATAAGGTAGCCAATAATCTATCATTAGGAACTGGAGAACCACCTCTTTGAATATGCCCTAATATTGTGGCTCTTCCAGAATAAGTTGTGACATTTGAAATTTTCTGAGCCAGTTCATTGACATCTACAAGTTTTTCAGTAGCCACAACAATTGCATGTCTGCCCTTTTTTACTTGATCCAAATAACACATCTTAGCCAAGACTTCTTCCTCTTTATACTCATCTTCTGGAACAATAATTACTTCAGCTCCAACACAAACACCAGAATAAAGGGCTAAATCACCACACTTATTCCCCATTACTTCAACTACTGAACATCTATGATGTGAAGCAGAAGTATCTCTTAATTTATCAATAGCTTCAACAATTGTATTCCAAGCAGTATAAAAACCAATGGAATATTCTGTTCCCACGACATCATTATCAATAGTTGCAGGTATACCGATAACTTTGATTCCCTTTTTAGCTAAATCATAACCACCACGATAGGTACCGTCACCACCAATAACAACTAAAGCATCCATATTCACATTTTTCATTTGAGCAATAGCGATATTTTGCATTTCTTCGTTAATAAATTCAGGCATTCTGGCAGATCCCAAAAAAGTTCCTCCTCGATTTAAAATGCCTGAAACTGAATTTCTTTCAAATTTTATAAAATCACCATTAACTAGTCCCTTAAAACCATTTCTGATGCCATAAACTTCATAACCTCTTTCTAAAGCACTTCTTGTCACCGCTCTAATAGCAGCATTCATTCCTGGAGCATCTCCACCACTAGTTAAAACTCCTACTGTTTTACCCATAAATTGCCTCCTATAAACTTCTTCGTGATGTTCCTGTCACTGCGACTACATCACAAAGTGTTTTTATTCTTTCAATAATTCTTAATGCTTTGATTACATCTTCTTCACCACTTTTAGAAATCGTCATTCTTTTTTCTAAACTATTCAAATCGCAATTACTAGTAAATATTGTTCTTAATTTATGTTCCATTCGATAATCTAATATTGGAAATAGAATATCATCTCTAATATAATTGGTAACACTTTCTGCTCCAATATCATCTATAACCAATACCTGAGCTCTTCTAAGCTTTCTTAACTTGCTGTCAACATAATCATATTCAGTTACATTGTTTCTTATATCTGAACATAATCTTGGATAATTTACAAAGGCAACTTTATAACCTTTTCTAGCTAAATCATTGCACATTGCACTTGCCAGATAAGTTTTTCCAGTTCCTAAACCACCATAGAAATAAAGCCCTTTATTTGGTAATTCTTTTACCCATTGTTTAGCAATATTAACTAGGTCTTTGTAGTAGGATGACTCATTAGCTAAATCTATTAACTTTAATGAAGTAGTCAAGTTTATATCTGACAAATCACATAAAAGATAATTCTTTTTATGAGCAATTAAATTTTCTTTTGTTTTTAAATAGTCACAGGGTGATAAAAATTGTTCAAGATTTTCATCAATATCCAAACGATAACCTAAATGTTCTCTATTACACATTTTTAGTCCCTTACACTGTTTACAATATTTGTGCTGTTTTAACCAGTTAGAAAATATTATTATATTTTTAAAGACATCTTCTTTTGTCAGATTAAGTTCTTTCATCAAAGTTAAAATATCCTGATCGCTAATCAGTTGTTTTTTTAGTTGTTCAATATAATCTACTTTTACTTCTGAGTACTTAATTTTTTCCATCTTTATCCTTTAGAGAATAGTCTCTTCCTTAGTTTATCTAAATCTTGCTCTTCAAATTCTAATTCATCTTTATCATATTTAACATTCTTTTTCTTCGGGTATGTTCTATTTTCTTTTTGTTTTAGAGCATCTTCTAAAGTTTCAATCTTTTGTCTAATCCAAGTAGTAGCTACTTTTTCAACATAATCTTTACTTAACTTTTGATTGGTATTTTCCAAACAATGTTCAATTAAGACATTTATGACTTCTGGTTTCATTTGTAATTCAATTTGTAAATATTCTAAAAGTCTTTTATCAGCATTTGATACTGGAACACCTTGTTTTAAATATAGAAACGATACAGGTGACAAGTCATATTCATTGTTTCCCTCAACCACATCTACTGTTTTTTCATTTAAACAAAGTCTCTTTAATTTTTCTTTATCAAAGGTATTTGATTCGATATCAATACTTTTAGCTACTAATGTTTTCATCTTTTCTGGAGTAACTGAAAATAAAGTTGCTAATTGTCCAATTGTCTGCATATTTTCTTTGGTTCTTAAAGAATATGGAAACAGCAATACTGAATCTCCTATACTTCTCATAAAACTATCATAATCAAACTTGATTTCAATAGCATCTTCTTTATAAATTGGTTCTTTCAGTTGTTGATAAAGCTTTTCTTCAGCTTCAGTCCAATTTTTTAAAACTGATAAGTCCAACTTTTTATTAGTCAAGTTTTTAAAACTATCAAAGTTAATTTCATCATATAAATACTTTGTTTTTGTTATTTCAAATTGTTTTTTACCCACTCTATTTAAATATAAACGAGCATATACATCATTATCAAAGAATTCATTTGCGTTAACTGGTGAAATAACTACAAAAACATAGATACCATCTTTATAATATCTTTCAACTAAAGAAAATTGTTCTAGTGCTAACAAATGCTTCTTTAGACTATCGATATCCAAACCCGATAAAACACATAATCTTTCAATATCAGAGTTAAGCGAGCCTTTTCTTTCAGCATACAAAAGATTGTAAATTCCTACTGCTTCAATACCAATTAAAGGCATATATAAAACAGCTAGAATTTGCTGGTGATTGGTGATAAAAGATCCCTTGGTATTGACGATAAATTGATCTTTTCCTAACATACTACCTCCGATAAGCCGAAATTACATCAGCATACTTATTGTAACATAATATCGCTAATTTTATATTGAAAAAAAGAAAACTATCTAGCCTAAGCTAAATAGTCAATACTCTAATTTTTTGATTAATGCATCAATACTTTCAAATAGCTTTTCAAAAGTGGAACTATTGTCTAATACATAATCAGCTAACTTAATTTTTTCTTTGGCTGAAAGTTGAGTTTTCAAACGTTTTTCTACATCTTCTTTACTCATATTTCTGTTTTCAAATAGACGTTTATAGATTAAGTCAAGATCAGCATTTACAGTTATATTACAATCAAAATATTTATCCCAGTTTACTTCAAATAAAAGTGGTACTTCTACAAATAACAATTTTTCACTTTCATTTTCTTTAATCCACTTCTCAATTTCTTGATAAATCTGCAAGTGTAAATATTTTTCCACTTCATTTTTAATTTCTTTATCTGAAAATATAATCTTAGAAAGATACCTTTTATCAATATCTTCTGGACTGCACCCCAAAATATAAGCTAAATCCAGAATTGTTTGTTGATGTGTTAATAAATCATCATTAATTGCATCACTGCTAATAGTTTTAAAACCTTTTTTGGATAAATATTTACTAACCATTGATTTTCCTGAACCGATAGAGCCAGTAATAGCTACTACTATTGGTTTTGGTTTTTGACAATTAGGACAATAGTAGGTACCTCGGCCATTAACTTTTACTTTTAGTATTTCACTACCACATACATAACAGTTTTCATTTTCACGACTATGAACCATCAAAGACTGTTGAAAAAGTCCTGTAACTCCTAAAGAAGAAGTATAACTTCTTATTGTTGTTCCACCTTGCTCTATCGCTTTAGCTAATACTTCCTTTGTCGCCTTTAATACTTCATCCCATTTAACTTCACTGATATAGCAACTTTTTCTTAAAGGGTCTAGATTACATTTAAAACAAATTTCATTGGCATAAATATTTCCAATACCAGCTATCAAAGATTGATCCAATAGTTTAGTTTTAATGACCATCTTATCTTTTCTGGTTAACTTCTTTAATGTTTTACCATTTAGATGTTTGTCAAACGGTTCATATCCCAACTTATCTAAACAAGTTAGATTTTCATTTTTTGAATACAAATAAAACTTTCCAAACTTTCTGACATCATTATAATGCAATTCAATATCTTCCATTTTAAATATTAAGTGTGTATGTTTATCTTTTAAAGTATTTAAGGGTTGAATAAAAAACTTGCCTTCCATTCTTAAATGAGAAATTACAATATAATCAGTCAAAGTAAAAATCAAAAACTTGCCTCGACGATCATATTTTTCCAATGTTTGATTGACCAATGATGAAGCAAAAACATCAGGGTTTACATTAGCGATAATATTATCCCAAAATACTTTCACTTCTTTTATCGTTTTATTTCCAAGCTGTTTCTCTAAAGTTCTAACAACAGTTTCTACTTCTGGTAACTCTGGCATTAAATTACCTCCAGCCAGTTACGGCCAAAACTGGCTTCAACTTTTAAAGGCACCGATAAAGTTAAAGCTTGCTCCATCTGTTCTTTGACAATTTGCATTACTTCATTTTTTTCCTCTAATGGAACATTAAAAATCAGTTCATCGTGAATTTGAAGAATTAATTTTGATTTTAAATTTCTTTTATTTAACTGGTTGTAGACATTAATCATCGCAACTTTAATTAAATCAGCAGCACTGCCCTGAACTGGAGCATTCATAGCTGCTCTTTTACCGAATTCTTTGATGTTACGATTGCGATGTTTAATTTCTGGTATTTCTCTTCTTCTATTTAATAAGGTTGTAACATAGCCAGTTTGTTCACATTTAGCTACTGTATCATCCATATATTTTTTAACATTTGGATATTTTTCAAAGTACGAATCAATAAAATCCCTAGCAATACCGACAGGGATGTTTAAGTTTTCCGCTAAGCCAAAAGCACTCATACCATAATCGATTCCAAAATTGATAGCTTTAGCTTGCCTTCTCATTAATGGGGTAACTTTATCTTCTTCTACTGAAAAGATGTCCATTGCTGTTTTAGTATGAGCATCTAATCCCTTTTTAAAGGCATCAATTAATCTTTCTTCTTGTGACAAGTGAGCTAATAGTCTTAATTCAACCTGTGAATAATCAGCAGCTAGTAAAACACAATCTTCTTCTGGAATAAAGGCACTGCGAATGGAAGAAGTATCTTCAGTTCTTATAGAAATATTTTGCAAATTAGGGTCACTACTTGAAAGTCTGCCTGTTTCAGCTACTGTTTGGTTAAATTTAGTATGAATTTTACCATCTTCTTCAATATACTTTTTAAGTCCAAAAGCATAAGTTGAATAGAACTTAGCATATTTACGATACTGGAGCACTTCCTCAATTATTGGATGAACATCAATTAGTTTACCTAATACTTTTGCATCAGTACTCCTTTTTGTTGATCTAGCTAATTTTAAATCATCATAAATAACTTCCGCTAACTGTTTTGGTGAATTCACATTAAATTCTTTGTTAGCTAGTCGATGAATTTCTTTTTCATAGTGAGCTATTTTTTTAGCTGTATCTTTGGCAATACTATCTAATACCTTTTCATCTACACTAATTCCGACAATTTCCATATCAGCCAATATTTTGATTAGTGGTCTTTCAACATCAAAATATAAACTTTCCATTTCTTTTTGTTTTAATTCTTTCAATAGTATTTTTGTTAGATAAAACAGTCTATTGCTTATAGCATTTAATTCTGTTGAGTTATTATTTTCTGAAAATAAATCTAATTGATTATCTTTCTCTTCCACTTTTAAAGTGAGATTATACTTAGCTAATAAATTATCAATCGTCTTGATTTTACTATCACATAAGAAAGCAACGACCATCAAGTCAATATTGTTTCCGTTAATTTTAAAACTATTTTTATTAGCCAGATGATACCAATTTTTCAGATTATAAAAGACTTTTTGTTCATTATTGGCTAAATAATTAAGACAATTTTGACAATTAATAAAATCAGAAAATAAAATATTATAAGCATTTTTTTCATTAATAATACTTAGTAACCGATTATCATCATTAATACAAATAAGGGCTTTACCTATCAATTTTTCAGTTTCAATACTGGAAACTAAACTAAATTTTCTTTCTTTAAAACTTTCTTCTGTTATTTCTTCATTTTCACTGGTAATAGA
>JAAZKG010000055.1 GCA_012799935.1 Erysipelotrichia bacterium
ATGATGGTTATCATCTTTTAAAAGAAAAACAACTATATCGTCCAGAAAATGTCCAGATTATAAGATCAATTATGGCTCTTTGTGGCATGTACAATCATTCTGGTGAATTTGCTGCTGAGGTTGGTTTGCCAGCTAAAAGCGGAGTAGGTGGAGGTGTTCTTGCTTGCAGCAAGTGCAAACTAGGTATAGCTGCCTTTAGTCCTAGATTAGATGAAGCAGGCAATAGTATTGTGGCGGCAAAAAGTTTAAAGCATTTATCAAATGAATTGAAACTTTCAATTTATTAAGTATAATGTGTAAAATGCTTTTAAAAATGAAGATATTTGTTATTTAGAGTATTATTTTTAATTAATTGACACTGACTTTTGCTCACTTTATAATTTATTTATGAAAACAAACCAATATAATGCCTTTATTTCTTATCGGCATGTCAGTCCTGACCAGGAAATAGCTAAAAAGCTACACTCTCAAATAGAAAACTATAATATCCCTTCCTCTTTGAAGAAGTCTTTGGGCATCTCTAAAATGGGAAGGGTTTTCCGTGATCAGGAAGAATTACCACTGTCTTCTAATCTTGGGGAAGATATTCGTAAGGCACTGCGAAATTCAGAATGGTTAATATGTGTTTGCTCGCCAAGATATTTAGAGTCAAAGTGGTGTCTGGAAGAAGTGGATTATTTTATTTCTCTAGGGAAAAGAGATAAGATTTTGGCAATTTTAGTTGAGGGGGAACCAGTTGATTCTTTTCCATTATCTATTCGTTTTGAAGAAGTTAATGGCAAAATGGTAGAGAAAGAACCACTTGCTGCTGATGTTAGAGCATCTTCTTTAAAAGAATCACTAAAAAAGTTAAATAATGAAAAACATCGAATCTTAGCTCCAATGCTCAATGTTAATTATGATGATTTAAAACAAAGAGATCGGGTTAGAAGAAATAAGATTAGAGCTGTTGTTAGCGCTAGTGTAATACTACTATTATCAACGTTTTTAATGTATGTAGTAGTTAAAAACAAACAGATATCTGATGAAAGAAATGCAGCGCTCATTGCTGAATCAAAATGGTTAGCTCAATCAGCTAATCAAGCTCTTGAAAATGGTGATAAAAATTTATCATTATTATTATCACTTGAAGCTTTACCAAAGGATGCTGATAAACCAGATCGACCAATTGTTGATGCAGCTGTTAGTGCTCTTTATAATGGGCTTATTTATGGGGCTAATGATCAATACTCAGCTGTTTATGATGTTAAAGCAGAATATGAAGAATATTTTGGTTTATATGAATATCTAGCAATTAAAAATGGCGAAGAAATAAATTTCTATAATAAAGTAGATGGAACAATTAATTTGGATGTTGATAAAAAATCCCTATTAGAAGATGATGCTTTTGCTAAAGATTATCGTAAATTAGCATGGGATGCTTCTGAAAGTTTAACAGAAGAAGATCTTGAAAGGTTGGGGATAAGTAAATATAATAAGGGTTGCAATATTTATCGTGGGGAAAACCAGTTAGCTAACCTAAAAAATTATCAAACAATATATTTGACAGCAGATTATAATCATAATATTTATTTGCACGATGAATATCTAGTTCGTCATCACTACAGTGTTGATTTAAAGCAATATCGTGATGGCGGTTATTTCAATTACTATGAAAATGATGGAGAGAGTCTGCTTTATGTTGATTCAACAAAAGATGGCGATTATATTACCGCTCTTTACAAGCCATTTATTATAGTGTGGGATCATGCAACTGAAGAAGTAAACAACATTCTTTTCTATCCAGATTTCGATAAAAGTTTTTTTAAAGAATTTAACATTGCTCCTTTAGAATCTATTTTAGCTTTTCAAACAGTTTCTGGAAATGTTTATACTTATGACATTAAAAATAAAAAAATTATTTGCCGAATGGATAATCAGTCTAATCCAATAGATGGCTTTAGTTTTAATGCTGATGGTACAAGAATTTTGGCTTATAGTATTGAAAGAAAACTGATAATGTTATTTAATGCTAGCAATGGAGAAATGCTACAAAATTTCAAGGTAGACTTTCCACTAGTAAAGGCACATTACTTTTATAAAGATGGTTATGGCAATGCAGTTAGGGATGATTATATTATTGCTAGTGGAAAAAATATTATACGTGTCTATATGGCTGGTAATTCCTCTTCACTTGATGTCATTACTCCTTTAAAAGATACTATGGCGATAAAAAAACCTAATTATTCGACTATTTCTAATAGTGGTAAAATAGTTGCTTCTTATATAATAGGTCATTTAACTGATA
>JAAZKG010000056.1 GCA_012799935.1 Erysipelotrichia bacterium
AAATATAATATTCTTTGTTTTCATCATATAAATTATTAATTTCTAAATACTCCTCAGCACACGATTGAGCAAATATCTTAAGTGTCTCAGTTTCTTCATTAACTACTATTTTCTTGTTGCAGCCAGCCACAAGTAAAAGAGTAAACATTACTATCATTATTTTTCTCATTTTTTCCTATAAAAAAGATATTTTTCAAAATCTTCTTAACTTCATTATATATATAAATTCAAATATATTTAAATAAACTTACAAACTTTTTTTATTATATGCCTTAAACCAGTTTTCAACAAAAGTATTTACTGACTCATCCGTTATTGGACTTAGATACATCAAGTCTGCGATATCTACCGGAACTGTAACTGCTCCAATCCCATTTCTAATTAATTGTTTTACCTGATTGGTATTTTTTAATGAAGCTGCAATAATTTCACTATTTAAACCATTAGCATCTAGCATTTCTTGTAAAATTATCGTTTCTTCTATACCATCGGTATAATTGCTCATCTTGTTAACATATGGAGCTAAATATTCCGCTCCATTTAAGGCCGCTACAAATCCTTGATTGGCATTGAAAATCGCAGTGGCTAATACCTTAATTTTTTCCTTGTGCAAGGTCTTTATTGTTTTTAACCCTTCTGCAGTAACTGGTATTTTTACTGCAATATTTTTTCTTAAGGAGGCAATATACCTTCCTTCTTTGACCATCGATTCATAATCTGTTGAAATAACTTGCACAAATAACATTTGTTCTTCCTTCAACACTTTATCAATTTCATCAATTACTTCCTTAAACGGTTTGTTTTCTCTAGTAATTATTGTTGGGTTGGTTGTTACACCCCAAACATTTAAGATTTCAGATAGTCTTTTAATCTCTTTCGCATTAGCTGTATCAATTATTAATTTCATCTTATCACCTCAATATTTTTATTCGTATAAATTTACTAGTTTGATTGCGATATATTCTAAGTCAAATCTATTTACTTGATTAATTAAATCTAGCTGTTTTTTATTATAGTACCCGTTTAGTGTTCCTGTCATTGCTCCAACGATGGTTGCAATTGTATCAGTATCATTTCCAATATTTACTGCCGCTATTACCGCTTTTTCTACATCACCTTCACTGGCTGCTAAAAGTCCAAAAGCAGTTGGCACTGCTTCAGCAGCTGATAAACCACAACCAATAATTTCTGATAGTTCCTTCATTGCTTTTAACATATCATCTTTATATCTTCTGCCAATATTAACAGCTACAAGTATTCTTTTATAAACTGAAGGATTTGCTAATTTAATTCCATGTTTTTCTCCTTCTAATGCACCTTTCAGTCCTGCTTCAATCATTGAATCTACTGTAGCATCTTCGTTTAGTGCTTGGGCTACTGCTGCTGACACAGCACATGCTCCACTTAAAGCTGTGCTATTATTATGCGTTGGTTTACATATAATAACGGCATCTTTAATAGCTTTATTAATATTGCCATTACTTGCTAAAGCAACTGGAAAAATTTTCATCGCGCCACCATTTGTTCCTTTTGAATTATCATATGCTGGTTTAAAAACTTTCTTGTTTTCCTCTTTTCCTATTATTCTATTAATTGCTGCTTTTGTCGTTGGACCAGCAAGCTTATAATATGGTGTTTTTGACCAATTTATCAGCGCTGCATGAGCAGTAGTGTCATTTATTATACCTTTATGATTTATTATTGCCATTGCTGTATAGTAAGCTAACGAAAAGTCATCCGTAACACTTCCTCTTTCAAACCCATGAGAAAAAACATCGTCTGGTGGAGTAACAAAATCCATCACAAAACCTCCGAATTTTTCTTTAATTTGATTCATATTTCTTGTTTCAGTAGCTGCCCCCATAGCATCACCTACCGCTGCTGCCAATAATCCACCTAAAATCTTTTTATATTTGCTCATGATTTTACTTCCTTTTTACATAGACATTATAACAAAAAAAGACAATTAATCTCATTTATTCAAATAATTTCTTGTCTTTCTTTAGTTTAAATAATCTTTATTGTTTTTCTTGTGGTTTTTTATTTAAGTATTCATCAATTTTTTTAACCATGTTTTCAGGCATTTCTCTAGGTACTGGAAAAACATAACTGTTAATTACTCTTTCTGCAAACACTTTGACAAACTGTGCTGTGCGATATAAGTTTTTTGAATCCATAAAAAATAATTGATCGTGTCTATCATGGATATAAGCCTGTCCTAGTCCTCCAAATCTAGCGAACGACACAGCAGGTATTTTTTTGTCTACAAAAGGCATATTATCGGAAGAATAAATATCTTGCTTAGTTTTTATTTCAAACCCTACTTCTTTAGCTAAATAATCAATGTAATTTACTAAACACTTTGGTCCAGTAACAACTGCTGAGTCAGTTCCTAAAACAGGACCTGCTACATCTACATTAATATTTAAAACAATGTTTTCTAATATATCTTCATGATCTTTTACATAAGCCTTTGAACCCAGCAAACCTCTTTCTTCAGAACCACACCAAACAAATCTAACTGTTCTTGCTGGTTTATTTTCTAAAAAGTAATGATGAAGTTCCATTAATATAACACTTCCTGCTCCATTATCGTAAACACCAGCAGAATATTGTACTGAATCATAATGAGCTGTAAAAATTATTGTCTCATTAGGATGAACTTTGCCTTTAATTTCAGCAATTACATTTTGTGAATTTACTTTAAATGTTTCTTGTTGAATATTAATAGTTATTTCTTCAGGATTTTCTAAAACTAACTGCATTGCATCATGAACAGTCATATGTACTCCTGGTAAATTCCCTTTTTCTCTTAACTGTTGTCTTAATTCTCTGTTTTCTAAATCTGTATCTTCTCTAGAATCTCTTAATTCTCCTGAAAAAGTGATAAAACCAACAGCTTTTGCTTCAACCAGTTTTTCATAAGTTTTAAATCTTAAATAATCGTTTACTAAAACTATTTTCCCTTCACAATTTTTTAGTCCTACCTCATTATCAGTTGACAAATAATAGAAAGGTGCTGTTAAGCCATTTTCATCAGTGTTAGCGCATTGATAATAACCTGTTACAGCATACTCTTTGTTTGCTGTTTTCAAAAGTGCAACTTTTACTTTTTGCCAGTCAACTTCAAATTCTTCAATAACTGCTTCATTACCAGCAGCTTCTACTGTTTGTTTTAATATTTCAGCAGCTTGTCTTTCTTCTTTTGAACCACCTATTCTAGTAAAACCAATCTTTTTTAACAAATCCCATTGTCTTTTTTCATCAATCATAACTATTTACCTGATACCGCAATCTTTTTAATCAAAATTGAAGGCACTTCATAACCATTAAATTGTAAATTTAAGTCATTTCCAACTGCTATTACATCATTAAAAACATCAAAAATATTTCCAGCAACAGTAATTAATGATACTGGTTTATCTTTTTTACCATTTTCAATCATAAATCCACTAGCGATCAAAGAAAAGTTTCCTGATTCTGGATGCAAGCCTGAATGAACCCCGCTTATATCATCGATATAAATGCCCTTACCTAATTTTTCAATAAGTTGCTCTTTATTTAACCTTCCTGGTTTCATAGCCACATTAACTAATTCAATTCCTATTTTTCCTCTTGACTTGTAGCCATTACCTGTTGACTGTACTTGATCTTTATATGCTGTTTGTAAGTTATAAGCATATGTTTTTAACACTCCATTTTTTATTAAAGTTTTGTCATAAGTTGCAACACCTTCATCATCAAAATATCTGAAGAATGGGTTTTTCTTTAACGGAGATTCAGTAACTGTAACTTTGCTTGAACAAACTTTTTGTTCCAATTTATCTGCTAATAAAGATGATTTCTTTTGAACTTGTTCAGCTGAAACATTTGATAACAACGCTTCTAAAAGCGAACTTGTTGCACTTGGTGAAAATACACATTTGTATTTACCTGAAGCACATGGTGCTGAACCAAATTGAGAAATAGTCTTTTCAACAACTTCTTTGGCAAACTCTTCTTGGTTTAAATTATCTAAATCACTAATAAAACGATAAGCAAAACCAACCTTTGTTTCACCCATTTCATCATTAGCTGTTGCTGAACTATATACTAAAGCATAGTTAGTTTTTGAAGTAAGTTTTAAACCATATGAGTTTAAAATTGTGTATTCTTGCGCATGTTCATGATATTGAGTTTCAACATTTAAGATTAAATCACTAGCACTTTTTACTTTTATATCTAATGATTTGATTTTTTGTAATTTTTCCTGAGCTGTAGTAATAGCTAACTTCTTGTTAAAGACATTTTTCTTTTTATAAGACTTTGAACCTTTAAAAATGAATGGTTTATCTTCATTATCTAATAACATAGCATTTTCTTTAATGCGAGAAATAATATAATCTACGGTATTTTTATCAAACTTTTCGCTTTCAGCAGTTCCTATTTTGCCATTATAAATTCCTCTAGCTGATATTTTAAAGGAATCACTCATTTTATATGAATCAATTTCATTATTGAAAAATGAAAAAGAGAAATTGCTTGATTTTCTAATTGTCAGTTCTAAAGCTTCCAAGTTTTCTTCTTTGGCTTTTATAAAGAATTTTTTATATTTAGTCATTATTAATTTCTCCTCCTGTTCCACCTACTGTGATTTCACTTACCCTAATTGTTGGTTGTCCCACATCAGCAGGAATCATTCCAGAACTTGATCCACACATTCCTTGTGCTCGTTTCAAATCATTTCCAACCATATCTATATTTAATAAGATATCCTTTCCTGAACCAATTAAAGTAGCTCCTCTTACTGGATGAGTAATTTTCCCATCTTGGATTAAATAACCCTCATTAACCGCAAAGTTGAATTCTCCTGTAGCCGGACTAACACTTCCACCACCCATACTCTTAGCATATAAACCATATTTTGTATTGGCGATAATTTCTTCTGGTGTAGATTTCCCAGGCAATATAAAGGTATTGCTCATTCTGCTAGTAGGTTCAAACTTATATGACTGTCTTCTAGTAGCGCCATTTCCTTTTTCATTCATTCTTCTACCATTAAAATTATCTACTAAATAAGAATTTAAAATTCCATTTTTAATCAATAGATTTCTTTGAGTTTTATTTCCTTCATCATCAATATTGCCTGAACCCCAAGCACCATCAATAGTGCCATCATCCACAGCACTAACAATGCTTGAAGCAATCTTTTCTCCCTTTTTGCCTGAAAACACCGATAAACCTTTAGCTACTGAAGTAGCTTCTAGTGAATGTCCACAAGCTTCATGAAAAATAACTCCACCAAACCCATTGCCAATAACTACTGGCATTTTCCCTGATGGACAATCAATAGCCGATAACATCATCACCGCTGAAGTAGCAGTCTCTTTAGCAAATTTATTTAAATCAATTTCTTCTAAGAAATACTCCATTCCTTTTTGAGCTCCTGGAGCTGAATAGAATGTTTCAATTTTGCCATCTTTTGAAGCAATTGCAACTAAACCTGCTCTACCTTTAGTGCGAGCATCAGAAAATTGTTTTTCATCAGTATTAAAAATTGAGACTTTTTTAATATCATAAGCAAACGAAGCTGTTGTTCTAACGATTGATTCATCATAGTTTTTCATTACTTCCGATGCTTGTTTTAACATCTCTACTATCTTTTCTCTTGGATAACTATCATAAGGAATTCTTGGTTGATTTTTCTTTCCTTGTTTTACTTTCTTAATTGTTTTTACTTCTATTATTCTTTCCCCAGCAAATGAAGCTGATAAATCATTTGCTAGTTTCTTTAACCCTTTGGCGGTAATATCGTTAGTATAACCATAAACGCTTTGTAAATCTTTTAAAAGTCTAATGCCAGCTCCATAGGTTAAAGAATCATTACATGTTTCTACTTTACCATTATCTACACTAATATCTACTGAATTTTCTTCTTCTAAATATATTTCAGCAAAATCAGCTCCTGTTTTTGTGGCGATATTTAATACATCCATCGCTAGTTTCTTTGAAATCATTTCAACAATCACTCTCCTGACTTTTTGATTATACTACATAAAAAAAAGCGTGTCATAAAAATCGGACTTTTTAAGCCCGATTTCTTTATTTTGTCATTTCTTCAATTGACTTGAAGTATTTTACTTTTTTCTCTTCGACATCCTTTTGATTTTTACCCTTAATGCAATAGTAAAATTTACATTTTGGTTCAGTTCCAGAAGGTCTTATCGCAATCCAAGAACCATCTTCCATGAAATATTTTAGAACATCACTTCTATCAAAACCAACAATATCAGTTTCTATTCCATTTTCTAAGCACTTAGCTGTTCTAAAATCCTGATATTTAATAACTTTATACCCACCAATTTCGCTAGGAACATTAGCTCTTAAATCAGCTAATAGTTTTTTTAGTTTTTCTGCTCCATCAGCACCTGTTAAAGTTATTGACTCAACTGTCTCTAAATAAGTGCCGTGCTTTTCATACAACTGATTTAAAACATCAAGAAGGGTTAAACCTTTTTTCTTATAGAAGTTTGCACATTCAGCAATTATTAGACATGACTGGTTAGCATCTTTATCTCT
>JAAZKG010000057.1 GCA_012799935.1 Erysipelotrichia bacterium
ATACCTATTAATAGACGTATTGAAAAATACAAAGCTAATTTAGCTAGTAAAAACCCAACCGAATCTTCGGCTGGGCTAGAATTATTTTAGATATTTCCCGTGTCTACTTGACAGGGAGCAGATCATACATCCTCTTTTTTTGATATTAACATCTTTCTGTTTCTTTCAACCATGTGATTGTATCTTTTAGTGTCTCTTCTAAAGGTCGAGGTTTATATCCAAATGCTTTATTTGCTGCTTTATAGCTGAAAAGACCATTAGAATCAAGTACAGCAACAGCATATGGAGTAATTGACAATGGTTTATGTTTGTATAGGCACCATTTTTCATAAAAATAGGCGTAGCACTTGCCAAAAGAGATTGGAAGACAAACAAATTTGTATTTTAACTTGAAGAGTTTCTTTATCATCTCTAATATATCTTTTATAGTTGCATAGCTACCTGAAAGAATATAGCCTTTTTTTGGCAAGCCTTTTTCTGAACAGGCAACAATACCACTAGCAACATCTCGTACATCAACAAAATCATATCCGCCTTTTATTGCTACTGGCAGTTTTCCAGCCATAAATGATAGTAACACATTAGTAATACTACCTTGTCCTCTATCACCTGGGCCAATAATGCCAGAAGGGAAAACAACATTAGCATTAAGTCCTTTTTCAGCTGCTTCTAGGACCAAAGCAGTTGCCATAGCTTTGCTTTTAGCATAATCGCCTTCAACTAATTCTGGCAAAAACTGCACATCTTCAGTCATTACAATACCTTTAGGTTGTTCTGGTATTGAGTGGACAGAACTAACATAAATAAGTTTTCCAACATTATGTTTTAGACAACAATTAATGATGTTTTTTGTTCCATCTACATTTACTCGATAAATTCTACTATCACTTTTAGAAGCTACTGAAACAATACCAGCACAATGTATAACGCATGTTTGATTATCTGCCTGATTGAAGAAAGGTTGTAAAGAATTTTCATCACAAATATTGCCATAAACAATTTCAACTCCTTTAGGAAGTTCTTTTACTAAAGGATCGTTTTCCATAACTAAAGCAGATATTATAGCATTTTTTTCTAAGAGTTGTTCAATTATATTTTGGCCAAGAAACCCTGTTGCACCTGTTAAAAGATATTGTTGAAACATCAAATCACCTCCAAAATAAACGACAAGTGTGATTATCTTTTACAATTTCAGTATAACAAAAAAAGTAGTAGCAACCAATATTTTTTAGCATTTATAAGTTAAGCAATAAAAAAACGGTATAGTCTTTTAACGATACCGTCTTTTAAATGTTTTCTTAATTCAGAGGCCATTAACCTTTATTTTTAAGGGGGATCAATATTTTTCTAAAAATAGAAAGGAGAATAATATTGTTGCAAGCTCTATCCTTCTTGCAATGATATAATAACAAACATGTGTATGTAAATTATGTTTTGTTTATGTGAAATAATGTGAATGATTAAAATATATGGTAAAATTAAGATGGTGATAAAAAATGAATGTTTATGACTGGGATAAGACCATATATCCTAAGGACAGTACAGCAGAGTTCTATTTATATAATGTAAAAAAAGATTTAATGTTGTTAAGATTTCTTCCCAAGCAACTGTTAGGATTTTTATTATGGGGAATGAAGATTATTGATAAAACAGAAATGAAAAAATATTTCTATAGCTATTTAAAAGGTGTAAAAAATGTTAATGACAAATTAGAAAATTTTTGGGATGAAAGAATTGATAATATTAATAGTTGGTATAAAGACCTCCAAAAAACGGATGATGTAATTATTAGTGCTTCACCTTACTTTATGGTAGAACCAGCTTGCAAAAGATTAAACATTAGTAATTTAATTGCTTCAGAAGTTGATAAATATACTGGAGAAGTTTTATCTAAAAACTGCAGTGAAGAAGAAAAACTAAAAAGATTTATTCAAGCAGGATATAAAGCAGAAGAAATAGATAACTTTTATTCTGATTCAAGCAATGATGTATATTTAGCTAGAAAAGCTAAAAAGGCTTATAAAGTGAAAGATGGTAAAATTAAGGATTGGAATTTTAAGGATAAAAAATAAAGACTAAATAATATTTTAAGAGGGTAGTTAATGATAGTAGAAAGAATAAAAGTCCATAAAGATAATGTTAAAATAGAAATAGCTAATGAAGACTATAAAACTATTTTTAAAATTGGCCTTGACGATTATTTATCCTTAAATTACAGAGTCAATCAGAAGTTAGATGAAACAGAAATTACTAAGTTAGAAAAAATGCATTTAATGGCTTTTAGTTTTAATAAATGTTTAAGAAAATTGGAAAGCAGTGACCGTAGTGTTAAAGAGATTAGAGAATTGCTATACCCAATTAAAGAATTAACAAAAGAAGATAAAGATAAAATTATTGAAAAACTAAAACTTTCAGGTTTTTTATCCGATGAAGCTGTGGTGGAAACCCAGTTTTATGTCGATTCAATTAAACAGATTGGGAAAAATAAAACAATTCAAACTTTAAGAAGAAGAGGAATTGATATAGAGTTAATTAAAAAATATAGTGAAAATGTTGATAATAAAGAACAGTTTGAAATGGCTGTTATCAAAGCTAAAAGAATTTTGGCAACAATTAAAGATAAATCATTTCAGCAGACAATTAATATTTTAAAAGAAAGATTAATAAAAGCTGGATTTGAAAATGTTAATGAAGTAGTTTTGGCTCTTGATTTACAAAAAGATGAACAAAACGAGTATAAAAGTGTTAAAATTGCTTATAATAAGGCATTAAGAAGGTATAAAAATAAATATAGTGATAAAAAGCTGTATTATAATATATATAGATATCTTTTAACTAAGGGTTTTGATAGTAGTTTGGTTAAAGAGATAATATCTTTAGAAAGCGAGGAATTAGATTATGAAGATTAGTGAATTTACAAGTCCTTTAAGCATAAATACTCCTTTGTTAATAGCTCAGGTAAAAGAGGGAGTAACAAATACTGGTTCACCATATCTTTCTATTTATTTTAGAGACAATTCTGGAGAGATTGAAGGAAAATTATGGGATGTAAAGGAAAGACAATCAGCAATTATTAAACCAGGAAAAGTTATGAATGTTCGTGGTGATGTAATTACTTATCGCAATGCTTTACAACTAAAAGTTTTAGAGTGTAGTGACATAGAAGGTGATATTGACATGCAGGATTTTGTTTTTACTGGTCCATATTCTACCGAAACTTTAAAGAAAAATATTAATGAATATATTAAAGAGATTCAAAATCAAGATATTTTTAGAATTGTTTCAGATATTTATCGCACTTATGAAAAAGAGATTTATTCTTCAGCAGCAGCGGTAAGAAATCATCATGAGTATTATGGTGGTTTAGCTACGCATATTTATGGCATGTTAAAATTAGCTGATATGATTTGTACTAACTATCCATATTTAAATAGAGATTTACTGATTGCTGGTGTTTTACTTCACGATATTGGTAAGGTAATTGAGTTGTCAAGTGCACCGCTGACAGAATATACATTAGAAGGAAAATTGTTAGGTCATATTTCAATATCACAAACTATTGTTAAGGATAGTGCTGATAAATTACAAATTAATTCTGAAGAAGTGATTTTATTAAGACACATGATTTTATCTCACCATGGTGAGTATGAGTATGGTTCACCAGTTTTACCATTAATCATCGAAGCAGAAGCTTTAAATTTTATCGATAACTTTGATGCCAAAATGGTAATGATTGAAAAAGAGTTGAGAACTGTTGCAGATGAAGAGTTTACAATGAGAAGTTTTGCTTTAGATAATAGGTCATTTTATAAGCACAATATCAAGTAATTATGAAAGCATTTAAGAGAAATCAAATCAAAAACATTATTAATGAAGAAATAAAAATGAATCGCTATAGTTATGATGATTTGATTTTTTCTGGTGCTATTAGCTTGTGTAATGTAATTTTAAAGCAGAACATCGAAGAAGTTTTGATAATAAGTGGTAATAACTATAATGGAGATATTGGTATTGCTTTAGCTAATACTTTGATGAAAAAAACAAGTATTAAACCTTTATTAGTTCATTTTAATTTATCAAGCAGAAGGTTTTCTGAACTATTAGATGAAAAAGTAGAAGTAATTGATGATGTAAGAAAGACCGTAAAAATAATAGAAACAAATATTTATATTGTTGACTGTATGTTTGGATATGATTTAAGCGAAAGCATTTATTATCCTTTTAACTATTTAATTGACAAAATTAATGATTCAAATTGCTATGTGTTAAGCTGTGATGTTCCTTCTGGAATAAATAGTGATAATGGTTGTGTAGATCGTTCAACTATTAAAGCTGATGGAACAGTTGTTTTACAATTAATTAAACCAGGTTATTATTTATACCCTGCCAGTAGTTATACTGGTAAATTGTTTGTTGATAATATTGGCATTTCTCATCAGGTAATTGAAGATGCATCTACAGATATTTTTGTCAATTATTTACGAGAAATTAAAGAGATGATACCTCAAAGAATAAAGCATTCTCATAAGATGAATTATGGCAAAGTTTTATTGATTGCTGGTAGTGAAGGAAAAATTGGCGCCTCATTACTATGTGGTTCAACCATTATGAAAACAGGTGCTGGGTATTTAACAGTTTTATCATATCCAGAAGTAATCCAAGTTTTTAATAATCAATTGATTGAGGCTTTAACTGAAACATTTGATGTTTATAATATCAGATATCAAATGGAAAATAATTTTGATTTTTGCAGATATTCTTTAATTGTTATTGGTCCAGGATTAGGGGTTAATTCGTCAACTGAGTATCTAGTTAGAAGAGTGCTGGAAACCGATATTCCGGTAGTTATTGATGCTGATGGTCTTAATTATTTAAAAAACAATTTAGATTTATTAAAAAGAGATGCATTAACTGTAATTACTCCTCATTTAGGAGAGTTTAAAAGAACCTTTGTTTATAATCAAGAAATAATTATTGATGATTTACAAAGATATACAAATAGTTTTCCTAACTTGGCTATTGTTTTAAAGGGAGAACATACACTTATCGCTTATAAAGGTCAAGTTACTATTAATACTACTGGTAATAATGCTTTAGCTAAAGCAGGTTCAGGTGATGTTTTATGTGGTATTATTTCGGGATTTTTAGCTCAAAAATGTGATATTGAGTCAATTGTAGCAGCGGTA
This sequence comes from Erysipelotrichia bacterium, assembly GCA_012799935.1. Lineage (GTDB taxonomy): Bacteria > Bacillota_I > Bacilli_A > Erysipelotrichales > Erysipelotrichaceae > UBA1783. The sequence goes on from JAAZKG010000057.1 coordinate 5,187, forward strand.
TATATTCATTCATTAGCTGCCGATTATTGGTGTATCAATAATTCACAATATTCACTTTTAGCAACTGATTTGATAAAAATGATTGATAGAATCTTGAAGCAACTAACAAGCCGTTAGGCTTTTTTGTATACTATGATTAAAATTTCAAAAGTGTTAAAATACTGATATGAGAATTGTAACATCTGTATTTGAAGAGAAATCTTTGTTAACTTTAAAAAAATTAAATGTGACTCATGTATTAGTTAATGAGTTGAATTTTTCCAGTGCAATTAAAGGCTTTGATTTAAAAGAGCTAAAAAACATTGTCAACAAAGCACATCAATTACAGTTAAAGGTAATTGTTAAAGCAGATAGATTATTCAATCAATCTGAACTTGATGAACTAGTTACATTTTTGAAATATTTGGCAACAATTGAAATTGATGAAATTCTTTTTTCTGATTTGACTATTAAGATGTTAGTAGATGAGCATAATCTAAAACTAAAAACAATTTATGCTCCTGAAACACTTTTGACCAACAAATATGATGTTCAACAATTACAAATAGATGGTTTTGATAGCTGTGTTATTTCCAAAGATATTCCTTTAGTAGATATGTTTGAAATTGTTAGTAGTAATAAAAATTATTGTTATTTAAGGGTTCATGGACCAATACTCATTAGTTATGGATTAAGAAGATTTATTTCAGTGTATTTAGATGAGTTTAAAGAATATACAGATAATTATTATTTAAAAGAAGAGCATCGAGAAACCTTACTTCCAATTGTTGAAAAAGAAACAGGAACTTGGGTTTATGGGGATACCTTGCAATCAATAAGTGAGATTAATACTATTTTTAAGCAACCATTAAAGGGTATAATTATTGATAACATGTTGTATGATGATGAATATACCATTAAAGTAGTTAAGATATATAAAGATGTTTTAGAGCAGAAAATTGATTATGAAAAAGCAATGGAAAAACTATCTTTATTAGATGAGAAAATAAATTATACTGCTATTTCTGAAATAAAGAAAACAGCATTAGATAAGGATTAATATGAAAGTTGAATTGTTAGCTCCTGCTGGAGATTTAGAAAGATTAAAAGTAGCAATAGAATATGGAGCTGATGCCGTCTATATTGGTGGCAAGCAGTTTTCTTTGCGTGCTAGAGCTTCTAATTTTTCTTTAGCAGATATTAAGGAAGCTGTACAGTATGCTCATCAAAGAAATAGAAAAGTTTTTGTCACGGTAAATATGATTCCTCATAATTCGGATTTTGAAGGATTACAACAGTACTTAAAACAATTAGATGAAATTAATGTCGATGCCATTATCTGTGCCAGTGTCGCTATTTTAACGATGGTAAAAAACTTAAACTTAAAAATGGAAGTGCACATTTCAACTCAGCAAACCACAACAAATAGTGTTGCTATTTCTTATTGGCAAAATAAAAAAGCTGATAGAATTGTGCTAGCAAGAGAAGTAACTTATGAAAATTTAAAAGAAATTATGAAAAAAACAACTTTACCAATAGAAGTATTTATTCATGGTGGTATGTGCGCCAACTTCTCAGGTAGATGTGTTATTTCTAATATGTTAACTAATAGAGATGCTAATAGAGGAGGATGTGCTCAATCTTGTCGTTGGAGTTATCATTTATACCAAAATGACAAGTGCCTTGACAAAGAAGATAAACTTTTATCAATGGGTAGCAAAGATATGTGTGCCTATGATTATTTAGAAAGGCTTTTAGATCTTGGTGTTGCTTCCCTTAAAATTGAAGGTCGAATGAAAACAGCTTACTATATCGCAACTGTCGTTAAGGCTTATCGTATTTTAATTGATGATTATTACAAAAATGGCAAGATTAGTCAAAAGAAGTTAAAAGAAGCAATAGTACTATTTGAAAGAGGTTCAAATAGAGAGTTTTTCAGCGGTTTTTATCCAAGTATTCCAGACATTGCTGGGCAGATTTATAATAATGATGTTCAAGCAAATCAGTCATATTTAGCTAATGTAATAGATTATGGTGCTGGAATTGCGACCATTGAAGTAAGAAACTATTTTAAATTAAATGATACCTTAAGGATATTTAATCCTCAGGGGGAAGATGTTTATTTTAAGGTTACTTCACTAGTTGATTTGGATGGCGAAACAGTTGAAATAGCAAATAAACCGATGCAAATATTAAAGATGAAAGTTCCAGTAGAAGTTAATACATTTACTTTTATAACCAAAAGTTGAGGTTTAAAAATGGGATTAGTTGAAGGAAGTATTGCGGTAAAAGCAGTTATTAATAGTAAATATCGTATAGTCAATAAGATCTACATTAACAAAGAAAAAAAGGGTAGTGATGTAGCATTTATTGTTAATCAAGCCCAAAAAAAGAAGATAAAAGTTGAAAAGGTTGATCAAGAAATAATTAATCAAATAGCTAATGGGAAAACTCATGGTGGCTTGGTTGCTGATGTTAGTGAAAGAAAAACTCAATCAATCGTTGCACTTTTAAAAAAAGATAAACCATTTATCGTATTGCTGGAAGGTGTAGAAGATAGTTTTAATTTGGGTTATATTTTTAGAACTTTATATGCTTTTGGTTGTGATGGTATTATCATGAAAGAGCGTTATATTGATTATGATGATAGTATTATTATTAAAAGTAGCGCAGGAGCAAGTGAGTTTTTGCCGATAGTATACAGCAATGATTTAGCTGGCAGTATTGAAATACTGAAAAACAATGGGATTACTGTTGTCAGTGCTTATCGAGGTAAAAATCCAGTAAATCTATATGATTACGATTTTTTCAATAAGGGATTATTAGTATGCATTGGTGGTCCATTAAGAGGATTATCTAAAGTAGTATTAGATAATAGTGATAGTTTTATCTATATACCTTACAGCAACGATTTTAAAAATTCCCTAAATGCAGCCAGTGCAACTAGTGTCATAGCCTCAGAGATATATCGTCAAAATAGATAAAAACCATTTTATGTTGTATCTAATCTATGACTTAATCAGACATATATGTTATTATAGGTAAGCAACAAAATGAAATTATTTTTGAAAGTGGTTTGAAGGATTATGAAGGGAATAAGAAAAGCATTTTATAGTATAATATTTACCAATGATAAAGCGGAAAAGATTATCACTTTTTGTGTTTATTTTTTATTGGTTATCGGCATACTATTTACTACTAGTGCAGCAATGAATTCTAAAACAACAATCTTTACTACATTAAGACACTTTTTTAAGCAGTTTATAGTTATATTTTCTGGAATTTTAGTTTATCATATGGCATCAAATATTTATTCAGTAGAAAGAGTATCAAAGGCTAAATACTTTTTGATTTTTACTGAAGTTATTTTACTGATGGCAGCCTATTTTTATTGCTATGTAAATGGACCGATTAATGGTAGTTACTCATGGATAGATTTAAAAGTTATTGGTATTCCATATACAATTCAACCTTCTGAGTTTGCCAAAGTTACTATGATTTTATTAATCTCTTCATTTTTTAGTGATAAAAGGTTTAAGGGACAGCATTGGTTTGATGTCGTTTTTTGGCCACTTGCTGCTTTTATTACCTATTGTGTTATTATTGCTTTTTTACAGAAAGATTTAGGTACGACAATGATATTGGTGCTAATAACTTTGATGACCTTATTAATTCCTAAATGTGATAAAATCAGAGGTTTTCAATGGATGGCCTTATTTACATTATGTCTTATCGCTTTTGCTTACTGGTATTTTTTGACTCAACCAGCAGGTCATGAATTATTAATGAAAATTTCTCCTACTGTAGCAGCTAGATTTTCGGCTGTTTTAAATCCCGAATATCATGATGATGCTACTAGGGAAATATTTTACTCACTATTAGGAATCTCAAGAGGGAAACTACTGGGAGTAGGATTTGGTAATTCTGTTCAAAAGTTTGGTTATTTGGTAAGCAGTGATGCTGATTATATTTTTGCAGTTATTGTTGAAGAGTTAGGAATAGCTGGAATTTTATTAGTATTTATTCCTTACAGCATTTTAATTTACTCTTTGTTTTATTATGCAAAAAGAGTTAAAAAAGATTCGGGAAGAGTTATTTTAATGGGAACAATTTTCTATTTGTTTACCCACTTTTTGTTTAATGTTGGTGGAGTGAGCGGACTTTTGCCATTGACAGGCGTACCTTTACTTTTAATTTCAAGAGGGGGATCAGCTTTATTATCAATATTATTTTTGCTAGGTTTGTGTCAGGGAGTAATTGCCTCTGAGCGAACACCAGTTAAAAAAGAGGTCTCTCAATGAGAATAGTGGCTGGGAAACATCGTTCAAGAGTTTTAAAGACTTTGAAAGGAAATGATACTAGACCTACCTCAGACAAAGTAAAAGAAGCTGTTTTTTCGAGAATTGGACCATATTTTGAAACTGGAATAATTTTAGATTTATTTTCAGGTAGTGGTAACATTGCTTTAGAGGCTCTTTCAAGAGGCTTTGAAAAAGCAATAATGGTTGATAAATATGATAAAGCGATTAGCATAATCAAAACTAATGTGGCTATGCTAAAAGAAGAAGAAAAATGCGAAATATGGCCTTTTGACTATAAAAAAGCCTTAAGTATGTGCCAACAAAAGAAATTAAAATTTGATTTAATTTATTTAGATCCACCATATCAGTTTGAATTAACAAATGAATTAGTTGCAAAAATTGGTGAATATGATTTGTTGAAAGATAATGGTGTAATTATTAGTGAAAGTTTAAATAAAGAAACAATAAAAGTCTATAAACCTTACTTCATTGATAAACAAGTAAGTTATGGTACGACAAAAGTAACATATATAAGAAAGGATTAATCTATGATAGCATTATACCCAGGATCATTTGATCCAATTACTTATGGACATTTAGATATTATTTTAAGAGCAGCTAAACTTTGTGAAAAAGTAATAATCGTTATTATGTCAAATGATGAAAAAGATGGAACTTTTTCTTGTGAAGAAAGAAAAAAAATGATTGAACAGTGTACTTCGACTTTAGAAAATGTTGAAATTCACATTGGATCAGGTTTAACAATTGATTATGCCTTGAAAGTAAATGCCAATGTTTTAATTAGAGGAGTAAGAGCGGTCACTGATTATGAGTATGAAATGCAGTTGGCTACAACTAATATGGCATTAAATAGCGATATTGAAACATTGTTTTTGATGGCAAAACCAGAATATTCTTTCCTTTCAAGTTCAACTGCTAAAACAATTGCTAAAAATGGTGGTGACTTGTCTTATTTTGTGCCTGACAATGTAGCGAAAGAATTATATCAAAAGTATAAGTAGTAAAGATTATTTCTCTTTTATTATTTTGAATAATACTTATTATATGTTAAAATATCAAAGTAGGATTATTTATGAGAAGATTTGAACCGAAAAAGAAAAAGGTAGATGTTTTATTTATTTCAATAACAGCTGTTGCCATCATTGTGGTGGCTCTTTTATCATGGGTCTTTCAAAAGCCAGATTTTGATGACAGAATAATAATTTCCGAATTACCTGAAACTTCACAAGA
>JAAZKG010000058.1 GCA_012799935.1 Erysipelotrichia bacterium
CATTCATTCACTGCTTTTATGGGATAAAGAAACTGGCAAATTTGCCAAAGATGAAAATGATCCTTTAAATGTGGATATTTTAATTGTCGATGAATTTTCAATGGTTGATCAATATCTTTTCTATAATTTATTAAAAGCTTGTGGTTCACTTAAAAAGCTAATAGTAATAGGTGATGCTGACCAGCTTCCTTCAGTAGCTATGGGAACAGTATTAAAAGATTTAATTGAATCAGAGTTATTTAAAGTAATAAAACTAGATAAAATTTATCGTCAAAAAGAGGGCAGTGATATCATTTATTTAGCTAAAGATATCAAAAATGAAGAAGTAACTGAGATTCCAATTAATAATGAAATAAGATTTTTTGAATGTGATAAAACGGATATTAAAGATATAACTTTACAGATTGTTGAGCATGCTTTAAATAAATATGAAACTTTAGAAGAAGGTTTTATGAATGTTCAAGTTTTAGCTCCTAAACACAAAGGAGTTAATGGAATTGAAAATTTAAATGTTGCCTTACAAAAAAAGTTTAATCCATACAGCAAAAATAAAAGGCAACTTCAAGTAGGTTATAGAACCTTTAGATTAGGAGATAAGGTTTTACAACTGAAAAATCAACCTGATGATGATGTTTATAATGGAGATATTGGAATTATTGTAGAAATTATTTTTGCTAGTGAAGATCACAATAATCAAAATCGTATCATTGCAGATTTTGAGGGCAGAATAGTAGAGTATACATATGATACTTTTTCTAATCTAGCCCATGCCTATTGCATGTCTGTTCATAAATCACAAGGAAGTGAATATCCAATAATCATACTACCAATGTCTTTAGAATATAGTATTATGTTACAAAAAAGACTTATCTATACAGCTGTAACCAGAGCTTATAAAAGTTTAATTTTTGTTGGTCAAAAAGAAGCATTCTTTAAAGGTATAGTTGCTAAAGAAATGAGTTTAAGAAAAACAACGCTAAAACAAAGGCTTATTGATGAGGTTAATTTTTATGAGCAAATCTAACCAAAGACAAATAATAAGAAAAAGATTAAAAAAACTATCAAAATTTGACAAGCTTATTTATTCAGATATTATTGCTCAAAAACTTTTTGATTTAATTGAAGTGTATAATCCTAAAATAGTAATGTCTTATATGGCTTTAGAAGATGAGGTTAATTTAGAAAAATTACACTTCTTGCTTAAAAGAAAAGGTGTAACTCTTTGTTTTCCAGTAGTAGAAAAAGATGTAATTAATGCCTACATTTCAAATAGATTTGTTAGGGGTAGTTTTAATATTTTAGAACCAAAAGGTGGCTTACTGGTAAAAAAAGAAGACATTGATATAATCGTTGTCCCTTGTTTTGGTTTTGATGAAAAAGGAAATAGGCTTGGTCATGGCAAAGGCTATTATGATAAATACTTGCAAGACTATCAGGGAAGAAAGTTTTCGGTTGCTTATGAAATTCAAAAGCTAGAAAAGATTGAAACTACAGAAAATGATATAAAGATGAATCGCATTTTCACTGAAAAAGATGTATATTTATAAAATTTTACCTCTAATATAAGATTTGTTTTCTCCAATTATTTTCATACCATGTTTTTCATAAAAATTATTAGCTCTTTCATTACTTTTAGAAACTGATAGCATAACACCTTTACAACCAATATTTTTTAGATGGTTGAAAAGGTATTGCAACATCATAGTTCCGATACCTTGATGTTGATAACTTGGTTTGACATCCATATGTAGATGAGCATCATATTTATTAATGAAAGGAACATATGATTCTACTTCCTCTTTAATAATCTGCTCAAATTCCTTGTTGATAGCTTTGGCTTGGGGAGTGTAATAAGTTATCATATGTTGTTTGTATCTGTGAAAATCAACTTCAGAAATGATATAGCCAACAATTTCATTGTTTTTACAATTTATAGCTACAAAACAATTTTCTTTAGAAAATTCAGTATAATAGTCAATATAAAGATGTTGAGAAAGAACCTTTTTTTCATCAGGTTTATTGGGATTGCTTGATACCGACACATTTATTGCTCGGATATCATTTAGATATTCATCTTTAAATTGTATTATTTTTATACCCATAACTGCATTATAACAAATAAAATATATTTTTAAATTAATTATATTGATAAATATTCCTTTCATGTTTACATAATTTAATATAATGTGTTATAATTTCTGCGAAAAACAATAGAGATGTACTAGTAAATTACGTAGGTTTTGTAGAGAGATACTGGTTGGTGAAAAGTATTAACTGAAATAAATGAAGCTCACATTTCTGTGCAATGAAAACATTGACGTAACTAGGCGTTAACTAGAAATTGAGGTGCATGTTTTAAACATGAATCAGGATGGTACCGCGTTAACTCGTTCCTGTAGTTGGTGACGAGTTTTTATTTATATTGGAG
>JAAZKG010000059.1 GCA_012799935.1 Erysipelotrichia bacterium
ACATCATATCATTCTGGAATGTTTTATTTGAATAACTATGGAAAATTATTTGCCAAAAACTATGGATTTTTATTTGCCTAAATCTATGGATTTTAGTTTACCATTTACAGAAGTAAGAGTCACATAAAAATCTGTATAGATATTAGGAATAATTAGTTAATAAATGCTCGATTGTATTATTAATCGAGCATTTAATGAGGATATTAATAAGCATGTTTTCCTTGGAGTAAGCTTGAGGAGATGTCAAGTATATGATAATCCATATAAAATAAAGATATAAGTTTAAAAGGTTTAACTTATTTAAAATAGGTGTTGCAATTGATTTTAAATGAACTTATACTTTGGTTTATTTTTACTTTTTTAAACCGTACAGAAGTATATTAAAGTGGTTTAGGACTTCTTCTTTCAGATTCATGTCTGGATATCTAATACAACATTCAAAGGTAATGCCTCTTATTGCTAGAATCAAGTGTTTAGCAAGCAAATCAACAGCTATATCTTCTCTTATTTCCCCTTTATTAACTCCTCTTTCCAACACTTCACTAAATATTTTATATAGTTCTCTGTTATAGCTAATTGCAGATGTTGTATCTATAGTTTTTGATAAGTGAGCTTTATAGAGTGTTCCCATATTTTTCAATCCAATACTATGCTCAATAAAGTCGGAGATTTCTTCTGCCAAATTATGTAAGATATCAAAGGTGGACTTATTGTCGGAAATTGTTAACAAAAAAGACCTATAATCCAAATCAGCTATATTGGTATAATCATTAACTAAGGTTACAAATAATGAATCTTTAGATTTAAAGTGTACATAAAATGCACCTTTGGATACGCCTGCAGCTTCAACGATAGAATCTACACTTACATTTTCAACTCCATGCACTAAAATTAATTGTTTTGCAGCCTCATAGATTTTCTTCTTTGTCTCAATAGCTCTTTGTTGTCTCTTACTGGTATTTTTATTTTTCATAATTTTTTTCTCCTTAAACTCACAATATAATACATAGAATGTTATAATGACCATAGTGTGTGACCAAAGTCATTACCATTGCATAATATTATATCATAGTTATGAGGAATCCGGCAATAGAGTTTTATAAGCGTTTGGGATATAAGATAATGGAAGAAAAACTTGACCATGAGGGGAACGAAGATTTCATTATGATTAAAAAATTGAAGTGATTCCAAAAAGCTTTGGCTTCAAGTAGACAATAATTATTTTGTGGGATATAATTGGAAACAACAGGTGCAGGAAAGCTAAACGCGCAGGGGGGAGGATGTTTATATGTTTATTGATTTAGAAACAGAAAGATTATTTTTGAAATGTATCGGATATGATGATACGGAATTCTTCTTTAAACAGTTTACAACTGATGAAGTAAATCAATATCTTTTTGATATAGAGTCATTTGGTTCTATGGAAGAAGCACAAAAATGGATTGGCTTCTATCTGGAAAGCGAACCAAGGAATCAGCATAGGTGGATTATGGTACTCAAAGAAAACGGTGAA
>JAAZKG010000060.1 GCA_012799935.1 Erysipelotrichia bacterium
GACATTTTGGGTCTACTCGTTGTTTTGATGGTTTAATTATTTTTAGTAATCGACCATAACAAAAATCTTTTCTAACCGCAGTGATTTTTATTTGACCAATTTCATCAATTGCCATATCTTTAACAAATATACAAAAGGTGTCATATTTAACGACACCTAATCCATTATAAGTATAATCTGTGCATCTACCTTCAATTACCTGATTTTTTTTCAACATAATTTTATCTAATGTATATTAGTATCATCGATTTCGCCATCATCATCAATTTCGCCATCATCATCAGGTTGTTCTTTGTCTGGATTTTGTTCTTCCCTTAACCTGTCGACTAACTCAGGATTTACTGCTGATGATAGAATTTGAATCGCATATTCTTCCATACTGCCATTTTTAATTAGATTAATAATTATTATTTCCTCACTATTAATATCGTTGTAGGCCATAATCTCCAAATCATATTGTTTATAATCACCATCTCTAGTGAAATAGGTGGCAATAGGAATTCTTTCATCAACAATCGTATAAATACTTAAAACAAGCTCTTTAATTTGATCTTCAGTATATTCATTGTTGACATCAACATTGATTCTTAATGTTCCAACGATTAAGTTAATTTCGGCATTTTCAACGCCTTCTAACTGTTTTACTGTTTCAGAAATATAATTTACATCACTTTCATTTATTGTATAAACAATGGTATTTTTATTTCTATCACCTAAAATAGGAACGCGACTTTCCTTACTGGCTTCAATTAATAATGAAATAAAATAAGCTACAGGAATAGCAATAACTATTAAACTAATCCAGAAAAACCAGTTAAATCCTAACTTTTCCTGTTTTTTTCTTCTTACTTTTCTTGGTTGTTTTCTAACTTTCTTATCAGTCATTTTTTCTTTTATCTCTTCTGCATTTACTTCAACAGTTTTTTCTTTTTCTGATGAATCCGTGTCATTTTCAATTTTATCAAAAATTTTTGTATCACCATCTTCAACTGTAGAAGCTAAATTTAAAAATAGTTCATCTTCACTTGCGACATTATCTTCAACAGTTTCTTCTTGCTTTGAATCATCATCGTTTTCAACTTTATCAATAACAAGTGTATCACCTTCATTAACTGAAACATTTTCTTCGATAACTGACTCTTCTTCTAAAGCTGACTCTTCTTCAAATTCCTGTTCTTTTATAGTTGGCTGTTCTTGAGTCTCTTCATCATTTATTTCAAACATTACTTTTTTAAACATAATTTCAATCACCTACTAACATATCTATTTTACTACAAATTCCTATTGTTGCAACAATCCAACTTTAATTAGTTCGTCTAACAGATCTTGTTCTGTTAACATTTCTATATTTAACTCTACCGCCTTATCATATTTACTGCCAGCCTCAGCCCCATAAATTAAATAATCCGTACTTTTTGAAACTGAACTGGTTACCTTTGCCTGCAACTTGTTTAAATACTCTGTTGCCTCATTTCTGGTTAAATTAGTTAAGGTTCCCGTTAAAACAACAGTTTTGTTAGTAAAAATACTAGTATATGTTTCTGAAGTAATATAATTCATATTTACTCCATATCGTTTTAAATTGTTAATCAAATTAACATTATTTTCATCTTGGAAAAAAGAAATAACACTATCAGCCATTACTTCGCCAACTTCATTAATTGAAGTTAACTCTTCCATTGTTGCCTTCATTAAATTTTCCATACTAGCAAAGTGTTTTGCCAAGGTTAGTGCTGCTTTAGCACCGATATGTTTAATTCCTAAGCCAAAGATTAGTTTATCCAAATTATTTTTCTTACTGTTTTCAATGGCGTTAATTAAATTTTTAAATGACTTTTCTCCCATTTTATCGATTTTGGTTATCTTGTCCTTATAATCTTTTAACAAAAATATATCTTCCACATTGTTTAATAAACCTTCTTTATGGAAATTTTCTACTGTCTTTTCGCCAAGTCCCTCAATATTCATCGCATCACGACTGCCAAAATGAGTAATACTTGTAACAATTACTGCTGGACAATCAATATTTTGACAATAATAATCAACTCCATCTAAGTATCGATGAATTGATTCTCCACATACTGGACAGTTTTTAGGAAACTCAAAAGGTTTTAAACCTTCTTCTCTTCGATCCAAAACAACTTTGACTACTTCGGGAATAATATCTCCAGCTTTATGAATAACTACTTCATCGCCAATTCTAATATCTTTTTCTTTAATAAAATCAGCATTATGCAATGTGGCATACTCTACCATTGTTTGAGCTACACTAACTGGTTTAAAGCGAGCATTAGGAGTTACTTTACCAGTTCTGCCTACAGTACAGAAAATATCTAATACTTTAGTAACTACCTGTTGAGCAGGAAATTTATAAGCAATTGCCCATTTAGGATATTTAGCAGTATAGCCTAAATCTATTTGAGTTTTTAAATTATTTACTTTAATTACCATACCATCTATTTCATAAGGTAAGTCGTTTCTTTTTTCAGCTATTTCACTGATAAAATCCCATACTTCATCAATATCTTGACAAACTTTTCTTAAGGGATTAACTTTAAATCCTTGTTTTTCTAAAAATTTTAAAGCATTTTCATGGCTGTCTATTCCTATTTCTAAAGCTTCAGGTAAATGATACCAGTAACCCTGCAGCCCTCTTTTAGCAGCAATAGCTGAATCCAACTGTCTAATTGAACCTGCTGCTCCATTTCGAGGATTAGCAAATAATGCTTCACCATTTGCTTCTCTTTCTTTATTTATTCTTTCAAAAACATCTTTAGGCATATAGATTTCCCCACGAACATCTAAACGTCCTTGATACTCTATTTCCACAGGAATTGAACGAATTGTTCTTACATTGCTACTAACATCCTCTCCAGTTATGCCATCCCCTCTAGTAACAGCCTTAACAAACTGGCCATCTTCATAGATAAGTGACATTGCTAAACCATCAATCTTCAGTTCTACCACATACTCAACACTACCAACTTCATTTTTTATACGATTATGGAAAGCCAAAATTTCTTCTTGATTATAGCTATTACCTAAAGAAAGCATACCAACCTGATGAACTACCTTTTCAAAACCACTAGAAACATAACCGCCTACTCTATTAGTTGGCGAATTAATGTCATAATACTGTGGGTAAGCCTGTTCCAACTCTTTTAGTTCTTTAAGTAGCATATCATATTCATAATCTGGAACACTTGCCTCATCCAAAACAAAATACTGATAGTTGTATTTATTTAATAAATCTCTTAATTGTTGAATACGATCTTTAATTTCTGACATTTTTACTCTCCTTTTTTACGAAGCTTTGGGGTATTGATAACTATCGTTCTAACCATATGTGGATATCCAAAGGCTATTTTAGCATATAAGTTATTTTCCACTGAAATAACTTCCCCTTCACCAAAATAATCATGAACCACAATATCTGCTGGTTTGTATTTAGTTTTAATATTTGATTTTTTGGTAATAGTAAACGAAACATCGGGATTAAAAATCTTTTCCGTTTCAATATTTGGAGTATAAGAAGCCAAACCTAATTGTTGAACATATTGCTCATCAATCTCCTTAACAAATCTGCTGGTTTGTTTAGCTGTTGAAGTAGCATAGGAGTAACCTTGATTATCGGTTAGATACAAACGCTCTTTAGCCCTAGTATAAGCAACATAAGCCAGTCTTCTTTCTTCTTCTAAACCAGTAATACCTTCATCTAATGTTTTAGCTGAAGGGAAAACATATTCTGACATACCAATAATAAAGACATTATCAAACTCTAATCCCTTAGCAGCATGTATTGTCATTAAAGAAACAAATCTGCCACTTTTATCGGCCTGGATATCAGAATACAAGGTTACATTATTTAAATATTCATCTAAAGTTGAACTTGGATTATTATTTTTATAAGTGATAATGTCATTCATCAATTCCTTAACATTTTCTAGTCGTTCGCCATCAAAAGGATCTTTACTTAACTCTAAAGTTGTTCGATAATCACTTTCATCAAACAACATTTGAAATATTTCTTCAACATTCATCTTTTTGGCTCTTTTATTCCAGTCTTCAACCATTTCCTTAAAGGCTAAAAGTTTCTTTTTAGCTGGTCCTTCAAACAGATCAATGGCTTCAATCATTGTTACTCTATTGCTTCTAGCAACATCAAATAAGTCATCTACTGTTTTTTTGCCAATCCCTCTTTTTGGAGTATTGACAATTCTTTTAAATGACAAGTCATCCTGGGTTGTCAACATTCTTAAATATGAAAGCATATCCTTAATTTCAGCGCGATCAAAGAATCTTACTCCACCATATAAAATATAAGGAATCTTAACACTCATAAGCTGTTTTTCTATTGCTCTTGAAAGATACGAACTGCGATATAAAATCACAATATCATTATATTCAACCCCTTTTTTTTCCAGATCAAAGATGGTTTTAACCACAAATTCAGCTTCCAAATCATCATTAGCTGCGGTAAAATGCACTATTTTTTTACCTTCTTGATTTTCAGTAAAAAGTTCTTTTTCTACACGATTTTTATTATAAGAAATTAAACTATTAGCACCATTTAAGATATTTTTAGTTGAACGATAGTTTTGATTTAAAATTATTGTTTCAGCTTTTTCAAAATTCTTTTCAAAATCCATAATGATATTAACATCCGCACCACGCCAAGTATAAATGGTCTGATCAGGATCTCCAACCACAAAAACACTGGTTGATTCATTACATAAAAGTTTAATCATTTCATACTGCACATTATCAATATCTTGAAACTCATCAACCAAAATATATTCATATCTTTTTTGCCACTTATCTCTAACCTTGGGATAGGCTTTTAAGATTCTATTAGTAAACAGCAGTAAATCATCAAAGTCCAAGCCATACATCTGATGGCATCTTTCCGTATAATATTTATATACTTTCGCTAAAGTTTCGTAGTAATAACTATATGCTCTCTCTAAAGCTATCTCATAAGATATCCCAGCGACTTTATTATTGGAAATATAGTCCAAAACCATATTGACATTAAACTCTTTTTTATCAAGATCATATAGCTTATAAGCCTCATTTATAATTGATTTTTGATCATCACCATCTAATATTTGGAAATTAGAAGGATAATTAACTCTTTTTATTTCATTTCTTAAAAACTTGACCGCAAAAGAGTGAATTGTAGAAATATGGGCCCCCAACGAAGTCCCATCCAATTGCTTTTCAATTCTTTGTTTCATCTCATTGGCCGCTTTATTGGTAAAAGTGATAGCAAGAATTTTTTTGGGGTCAATTCCAAATTCTTTAATTAGAAAAACAATTCTGCTAGTCAGAACCCTTGTTTTTCCACTTCCTGCTCCTGCTACAACTCTAGTGTATTTGCTAGTGGTAGTGGTTGCTTTTAACTGCTGTTTATTTAACCCTTTTAAATAATCTTGCATAAAATATCACCACCTTAATTATACCATATAACAAAAATTTACCACTCATTGTGTCAAGAAAAATAATTAACTTGGATAAATATTTGGACAGCAAAATAAATATCTATTATCTTCTTATTGTGCTATAATTAACACAATAAAAAGGAGAATGTAATTATGTTAAAAGAAATGTTAAGTCTACTAGAAAAAAATGCCAGAATTGAGGTAACTGACTTAGCCGCCTTGCTGAATACTGATGAAAAAACTATTAATGATCAAATAAAAGAATGTGAGGAGAAAAATATAATTGCCGGCTATCATACGATTGTTAATTGGGAAAATGCTAATACCGAAATCGTTAAAGCGATGATAGCTGTATCTAGCACTCCTGAAAGAGATAAGGGTTATGATCACATTGCAGAAATTATCGCTAACTACCCAGAAGTTAATTCGCTATATTTAGTTAGTGGTAGAACTGAATTTATTTTAATTATTAACGGTTCAACCATGCGTGAAATTGCTGACTTCGTTGCTCATAGATTAGCACCTATTGAAGGAATTAACACCACTGAAACGATGTTCATTCTAAAAGAATATAAGATTATGGGCGAAATTATGGATAAAGAAAATGGCAAACCAGAAAGATTGTTGATGACACTATGATGATATTCGATGAATTAATTAATATCCAAGTAAAAGAAATGGCTCCAAGTGGCATTAGAAAGTTTTTTGATATCGCCAGTAGCAAAAAAGGCGTTATCTCTTTAGGTGTGGGTGAACCTGATTTTATCACTCCTTACCATATTAGAGAAGCAGCTATGCATGCAATAAATACTGGTAAAACATTCTACACAGCCAATAAAGGTCTTTTAGAATTAAGACAGGAAATCTGTAACTATTATTTGCGAAGATTTAATCTAAGTTATAACCCTAATAATGAATGTATGATTACTGTTGGTGGCTCTGAAGCTATCGATATTGTTTTAAGAGCTATTTTAAACGAGGGTGATGAAGTCATTTTACCTACTCCTAGTTACGTTGCTTATGCTCCAATTATTCAACTGTCAAAAGGAAAAGTAGTAGAAGTTACGATGACTGAAGAAAATGGTTTTAAACTGAAAAAAGATCAACTTAAAAAAGCTATCAGTGACAAAACCAAAGCAATTGTTATTAATTTTCCATCAAACCCTACTGGTGGAATTATGGAATATGATGATTATCTAGAAATAGCTGATCTTATTAAAGAAAACAACATTTTAGTCATTTCTGATGAAATATACGCTGAACTTACCTACGATAAAAAACATGTCAGTATTGCCAATATTGAACAGCTAAAAGAAAATACGATTATTATTAACGGTTTCTCTAAAGCCTATTCAATGACTGGTTATCGCGTTGGTTATATTTTAGCTGAAAAACCATTAATTGAAATGTTTAATAAGATTCATCAGTATACGATTATGTGTGCTAGTACTCCAAGTCAATTTGCGGCAATTGAAGCAGCCAAAAATGGTGACAAAGATATTGAAGAAATGTATCTTTCTTTTAAACAAAGAAGAAATTACATCGTCAAAGAATTAAATCGAATTGGTCTTAGAACTCACTTGCCCGAAGGGGCTTTCTATGTCTTTCCTTCTATCAAGTCAACCAACATGACTTCAAATGAGTTTTGTGAAACTTTATTGGATAAAGAAAACTTAGCTCTTGTTCCAGGCAGTGCTTTTGGTGCTGATGGTGAAGGTTATGTAAGAATTTCTTATGCCTATTCACTTGAGGAAATCAAACAAGCCATTGAAAGATTAGAAAGATTTTTAAAATCACTTTAAATAGTTAAGTCAGTTAAAGAAAAAGTAGCTTACTTTTAGAGTTTATAAAAACTCTTTTTTTAATCTATGATATAATTAAAATGGTTTATTTTAAGATAAATCGAAAAAAAGGAATTATCACATGGTTGTAATAGCGAAAGATTGGCAGGATTATCAATTAATCGATGCAGGAAATAAAGACAAATTAGAACTCTGGAAAGATGTGCTTTTGGTGCGTCCTGACC
The DNA here is from genome assembly GCA_012799935.1 of Erysipelotrichia bacterium. Lineage (GTDB taxonomy): Bacteria > Bacillota_I > Bacilli_A > Erysipelotrichales > Erysipelotrichaceae > UBA1783. Next base: position 7,468 of record JAAZKG010000060.1, read on the forward strand.
CTCAGGCTATCTGGCAAAAAGGACACGATCACAGATGGAATAAATTTGATGCTAAATATAATAGATCTGATAAAGGTGGAGGAAGTTGGACTTTTAATCAGAAACTGCCCGAGTATTGGACGGTCAGCTACAAGAATTTAGTCTTCAAGGTTTCCTTAACCAATTTTAAACACACTGGTCTTTTCCCTGAGCAAGCAGCTAATTGGGACTGGCTTTCTGATTTAATTAAAAACTCAGACAAAGAGATTCGAGTTTTAAACCTATTTGCCTATACTGGCGGAGCAACTATAGCCTGCTCTAAAGCTGGAGCTAAAGAAGTAGTTCATGTTGATGCAGCTAAAGGTATGATTAACTGGGCTAAAGAAAACATGATACTAAACAATTTAGAAAACAACACTATTCGCTTTATTGTTGATGATGCTTTAAAGTTTATCAAAAAAGAACAAAAAAGAGGACATAAATACCATATTATTATTATGGATCCTCCATCATATGGACGAGGTCCCAATAATGAAATCTGGAAACTGGAAGATAAAATTGAAGAACTTATCCAAGAAACTGTCAAACTATTAGATGATAAACCTCTTGCTTTTTTAGTAAATGCCTATACTACTGGATTTAGTTTAATAGCTTTAGATAATATTATGAAAAAGTATTTATTAAAAACTTTTCCTAAGGGAAAGATTAATACCGTTCAATTGGGATTGCCAATACAAAATTCAAATATGATTTTACCTTGTGGTATATCAGGAAGGTTTCAATTAGAATGAACATTATTTTTGAAGACAATCATCTATTAGTGGTAGAAAAACCAGTTAATATGCCTGTTTGTGAAGATTCTTCTAAAGATTTAGATTTACTAACTGCTTTAAAACAGTATCTAAAAGAAAAATATAACAAGCCAGGTAATGCCTATTTAGGTTTAGTTCATCGCTTAGATAGACCTGTAGCTGGTGTCATGGTTTTTGCAAAAACCAGTAAAGCCGCTTCCAGATTATCTGATAGTTTAAGAAAAAATTTATTCAAAAAAACATACTTGGCTGTAGTTTGTGGAAAAGCTAAAAATAAATGTCATCTTCAGGATTATCTAACCAAAGATTCTAAAGCCAACATGGTAACAGTTACTGACAAAAACCAAGGCAAACTAGCTATACTGGATTACTATCTAATAAAAGTAAAAAATGACCTTTCTCTGATAAAAATAGCTTTACAAACAGGAAGAAGTCATCAAATTAGAGTTCAAATGGCAAATGCCAATTTACCATTATGGGGAGATCAAAGATATAACCCTAATAGCCAAAAAGGACAACAAATTGCCCTTTATGCTAGCGAGTTATCTTTCCCTCATCCAATAACTAAAGAAACAGTTTCATTCACTTGTTATCCTACAAGTAGAGATATATGGTCATATTTCGACTAGAAAGGGTGCACCACTATGAAAAATAAAAACAAGATTATTATTTTGTCTGTTATAGTAGCTCTACTAACCATTTCTTTAACTGGTTTAATTTACTTGACTTTTTTCAAAGACAGCAAACTAAAAGCTATGGGTTATTCTTATGACGAAATAAAATTATTACATCAATATGATTTGTCAGATAAGGTTGATCATTATCATCAAAGTTTGTTATATGCTTTAACTTCAAAAGACTTTATGGAAAAAAATATTGACTACTATCTACTATTTGAAAGTCAAATGGACTACACTAATACTATTAATCAATTAGCTGATAAATATAGTTTGGATAACTGTCGACTTTTACTTCAAATATTAGATATTCATGATGTAATGGAGTTAGATGATTATGATAAAATTGAAAATCTTGATAACTTTAAAATCTTGATAGACAAAGGCTATACCCTTTTTTCAACTGCCACTTTAACAAATAATATTGATAATGATACTTTAGAATTATTTACTTCTGAACTTGACCAGTTAAAAGCTGATAACTATATTAATTATTTGCAAAATGGCTACAGCCCTGAAACAATCAATAAAATTCACGACTTATCGGTTGATATCTTCAATAATATTGCTGGAATCAATTATTTCAAACAGCTTGATGATTTAATATCTAATTCCAATTTTAAGATTAATAATTTAGCTAGATATATTTGGTATATGGATAAAAATAATCGTGATGCAAAAACTGCAATATATGATGTTAATAGAAATGTCGATTTTATAGAAGATCCTGATTTTGAAAGTTTCTATCAAGGAGAAATAACTATTGTCAACGACTTTTCTCTAACAATGTTAGTAAATAAAAATCACCAGCTCCAAATGGACTTTATTCCTGAAGATTTAGTTGAAATTGATAGTGAATATCGCCAGCATAGCCAACCACTTTATAAAGAAGCTGCTGAAGCTTTCATAACAATGAGTGATGCATGTTTTATAGAAGTTGATAGAAGAATACAACTTTATAGTGGTTATCGTTCCTATGCTACCGAAGAATCTTTATACCAAACACTTGTTGTGGCTGCTAGTGCTGCTGAGGAAACTGAAGGTGAAGAAGAAGTTGAAAAAGTTATCGTTGATAGTTTTGCAGCTAGAGCTGGGGCAAGTGAACATCAAACTGGTCTGGCAATTGATGTCCTTCAAAAAGGTTATAGCCATCATGAATTTGATGAATGTCGTTCTTCAACATGGATGAGTAAACATGCTCATGAGTATGGGTTTATCTTAAGATATCCAAAATCCAAGGCTTTCATTACTGGCTATTACTATATAAGTTATCATTATCGTTATGTTGGAATTAAACCTGCTACGATTATGAAAACTTATAATTGGACTTTAGAAGAATACAATTTATTATTTAATTAACAATTAAGCCCCCAACAAGGGCTTTTTTTATGTAAGAGTTATATAATTATGTTATAATTTACAAGGTCGGAGGTATCGGGTATGAAACTTAAAAACAGTTACTTTTATTCCCTAAGAGAAGCACCAAAAGATGAAGAATCTATCAGTGGTATTCTATTAAATAGAGCTGGATATATCAAAAAAACTTCAGCTGGCATTTACATGTTTCTTCCTTTAGGTTTAAAAGTTAAAAACAACATTGAAAAGATTATCAGAGAAGAAATGGAAAAAACTGGTTGTCAGGAATTAATTATGCCCTGTATGATACCAGAAGATGTCTATATTGCTAGTGGAAGAAGAAAGAATTTTGGCAACTCAATGTTCTCTTTAGAAGATAGAGCTGGTAAAAAAATGGTTTTAGGACCAACACATGAAGAATTATTTGCGGTTGCTGCCTCAATGAAAGTCAATTCTTATAAAGATTTGCCATTTTCTTTATATCAGATGCAGACAAAATTTAGAGATGAAGTTAGACCTAGATATGGATTAATCCGAGTTAAAGAATTCGTTATGAAAGATGCTTACACTTTTGATTTGAATCTTGAAGGTTTAGATAATTCTTATAACAAGATTTTCAATGCCTACAAAAATGTTTTTGATCGTTTAAACCTTGATTATAAGATTGTTGTTGCTGACACTGGTGTCATGGGTGGACTTTTATCTGAGGAATTTCAAGCTATTAGTGATATTGGTGAAGATACTGTTGTTTTATGCGATAGCTGTGATTATGCAAGTAACCTTGAAGTAAGTAAAAAAATTGATCCAGCTAATGAAATAGAAGCAGAAAAACCATTACAAATGGTTGAAACACCTGATCAAGAAAGTATTGAAGCAGTTGCAAAATATTTAAATTTGCCAATTGAAAAAACTGTTAAAGCTATGCTTATGAATGTTGATGGCAAGTTTGTAGTTTGCTTAATTAGAGGCAATAGAGAATTAAATGAAGCTAAAATCTTAAAACTTTTAAAAGGACAAGAATTAAACTTCGCAAATGATGAACTAATTGCAACAAGCAATGCTATAGCAGGATACACAGGTCCTATCGGATTAAAAGCAACTGTGGTAATCGACTCTGAAGTATTAACAATGAAAAACTTTGTAACTGGTGCTAACAAAAAAGGTTACCACTATATCAACACTAATGTTAAAGATTTTACCTATGATTTAGTAGGTGATATCGTCAATATACAACAAGGTGATAAATGTCCAAATTGTGGTGGTAACATCTTTTTTAAAAAAGGAATTGAAGTTGGTAATACCTTTAAACTAGGAACTAGTTACTCTGAATCAATGGACTTGTACTATCAAGATAAAGATATGTCATTAAAACCTGTCGTAATGGGAAGTTATGGCATTGGAGTGGGCAGAACTATGGCAGCCATTGTTGAACAAAATCATGATGAAAATGGTTTAATCTGGCCAATCAACATAGCTCCTTATAAAGTTGGTATCACAATCATTAATGTTAAAGATGAAACTCAAGTTTCTTTAGCTAATCAAATCTATGATAGATTAATGGATTTAGGTATTGAGCCTATTATGGATGATAGAGATGAAAGAGCAGGAGTTAAATTCAAAGATATGGAATTAATCGGTATTCCAATGCGCATAACTGTTGGCAGAGAAGCAGTTAATGATAATGTTGAGTTTATCTTACGAACTGAAAAAGAAAAAGAAATATTATCAACTAAAAAAGCCATACAAAAAGTTATCGATTTATGTAAATAAAAAAATCTTCCACTGGAGGATTTTTTATCTATTAACTATATAAATTTTCTCTTCTTTTTTTGATGTATAAAGCTATCAATAGTGCAATGACACTAATTATTAAATAAACTAAACCATAGAAGATAAATCCTAATTCTAATAATTTGAAAATAATTGAATATGAAACAATGAAAACTATAGCTGGTAAAAAGATGTAAATCAAATTATTTTTAACATCTTTACTAGCAAATATGCCTATCATCACACAGTAAACTGGATTAATAAAATACATTAAAACAAATAAACTAGCAGTGATGGTACTTTCTGGCAAATAACTAACTACTACATAAGGGCATAATGTAATTAGCGTTATTGTATAGCTTAGTATTTCAATAAATTTAACTTTCATCATAAATCATCCTATTATTTATATTCTAACAAAACATTAACTTATATCGCAATTATACTACTATTTAACATTACTAAGTTAAATTAGGTATAATAACTATAGAAACAAGGAGAAAACAGTATGACAAAATATCCATTTCCAAAAGTTGATTTGCATTTTCATTTAGATGGTTCTATGGTCCCAGAAGTTGCCTGGAAACTAGCCAAAGAAAGAAACGTTAAACTACCAGTTGAAACACTAGAGGATTTCAAGCAGTTTATAATTAGCACTACTGATTGTCAAGACATCTCAGAATATCTAGCTAGATTTGACATTTCTACTGCTATCTTACAAGATGAAGCAGCTCTTATTGAAACAATTTACACTACTATAAAAGATGTTAAGGATTATCTGTGTTATGCTGAAATCAGATTTGCTCCTCAACTACATACCCAAAAAAAGTTAAATCAAAAGGATGTTATTGAAGCAGTACTCAAAGGGAAAAAACAGGCTGAAAAAGATTTTCCTTCAATAAAAATTGGAATTATCTTGTGCTGCATGATTGCAAACTATGATAATTTTAAAGAAAACTTTGAAACAGTAAAACTATTTGAAGAATATTATGATAATAGACATATTGTCGCTTTAGATTTAGCAGGTGAAGAAGATTTGGTACCCATGTCATCTTTTGAACAACTTTTTATTTCACCAAAAGAAAAAGGGCTGCCAATAACAATTCATGCAGGAGATAATGGTACACCTGAAAATTGTTCTTTAGTTATTGATTATGGCGCCTCAAGAATCGGTCACGGTCATAAGTGTTTCTATGATAAAGAAGTAATGAAAAAAGTTATAGACAATAAAATTGCTTTAGAAATCTGTTTGACCAGTAATGTCCAATATAAAACTCAACCATCATACAAAGAGCATCCTGCAAAACAACTTTTAGATGCTGGAATAAAAGTTACACTAAATACCGATTGCTA
>JAAZKG010000061.1 GCA_012799935.1 Erysipelotrichia bacterium
CTTTATTTTGTGATTTATAAAGTTTCTTTACTTTTGCGATTAAAACATCTTCATAATGGCTTCTATTAAATATTGATATTTCTCCTTTTTCAGGAACTGCTTTATGCACTCTCCACAAATAATCATGGGCAAGTTCAGTAGAACTAGGAGCTTTAAAAGGCTTTTCATAAACACCTTGAGGAGCAAGCACTTTTAAGACTTCTCTAATCGTTCCATCTTTACCAGCAGCATCCATTGCTTGAAAAGCAATGATAAGTCCTTCTTTTTTCTCTGCGTATAACTTTTGTTGGTATTCATATATTTTATCTATATTTTTTTTGGTTAGTTTTAACGCTTTTTCTTTATCTTCACATAAGTGGTTGTCATCAGTTTTATGATCTTTTAATTTAAAACTATTTAAAGAATCAATTTTATAATCATTAATCATTTTGGTCCCCTTTTCTAGATATTCTTATATCTCTGGCAATTAATATAAAAGCATATTAAATTACCCTTTTATTTAAACAATTACTATAATATTCACAAAGAAGGCAAAACAAAAGAGATTTTTTCCTAGCTTATCTTCACCATCTTTTGACAAAAATATGATAACATTATAAACCCAACTACACAATGATATTTCCCAAACATTTTATGACGAAAGATTACTATTTAGCAAGTAATAATTGTCAAAGGGGTTTATTTTCGAAGGGAATAAAGATTGCAAGAAATAATCAATCATATAATAGTTTTAATCTTGTATATTATATAAAAGGGGAAATAACACCAAGAAAGTTCAAAAAAGACATAACAACCCAACAAAAAAGAGGTCTAAACCTCCTAATAAAATTAATTCACTTTTTAAACTAACTATTTCGTTACAGTTCTTTGGTTTATTTAACAAGCTTTAAAAAAGCTAGTAACGCAACAATAGCTGCTACTCCAATATAGATTCTAATTAACCAAATAATCAATCCAGCTAATGCTCCTAACAATGGAATAATAGATAATATTGCTCCTAAAAACTGCACAGCCCAAACAGCTACAGCATAAAACACTAATACTACTAGTAAATGGATAACGCTTTTTTTAGCTTCAGCTGATCCTGGAAAAAATTTTGTTAAATACATTTAAAAATCCTCCTTTGTATAAATTATAAGTTCGTCATATCCAGTCTTTTCATCATATTCTCTTATAAATGAATAGTTGTCAATACTTACTATGACTAATTCACAAGTAGTATTAACGAGAGTATTATAACACAGATGTCCACCAAATGTGTCACTATTTTTATCACTAAAACAAATATGCAAATGACTGCCATTTTTACTGACTGTCCCATTTACCGATAAAATTTCATAGTTATCATTATATTCTTTAATAGTTGCACCATCAGCTAGCCTTATAGTTGCTTTATAAACACATCCAACAGATGATATAACTGCTGCACTAGTAATATTATTTTCATAACATAATTTTTCTATTTCTTTTTTTAAGTCATCTCCATATTTTAGTCTTTTTGCTAGAATCATTACTATCACCTCATTTATAATATTACCACAAAATAAAGGTGTCAAAAGACACCATTATTTATAAATATTTATTACTCAAGAAGGGGGAAACGAGAGAAATTTCCTTTTACAATTATATTAAACTATATAATTATGAAATTTGTATGAAATCATTTACATTTTTTATTTTATTTTCATACTATTTTCAATTGTTTTATATGTTATTATTTTTATAGATACAAAGGAGACAATAATATGCAACATGAAATTACTACTGTTGGTAATCTGTTAGATGAAAACAATAATCTAATAGAGCCAGGTTATGCAAAAAAGATGTTACCTATCTATAATAAGAAAACAGATTTTAAAAATCGTTTCATGACAAAAGAATGGGATTACTATTGTGTTTTAAATGATGATTTTGCCCTTTGTTTAACTTTAGCTGATAATGGCTATATGGGACTAGATTCAGTATCATTTATAGACTTTAATGAAAAATGGGAGGTCACTAAATCACCCATGCAATTTTTAACCTTAGGTAAGAAAAACTTCCCTACTACTTCAGTTGCTGGAAATATAAGTTACGGTAATAAAAAATATAATATCTCATTTGAAAATCAAGGTGATAAAAGAATTTTGTCTGGCTATATGAATAATTTTAAAGATAAAAAAACCATCAATTTTTCCGTTGAATTAACAAATATTCCTGAAGAGAGTATGGTTATTGCTACCCCTTTTGAAAAACCAGGACGCTTTTATTACAATCAGAAATTGAACTGTATGGCTGCTAGTGGTATTGTTTCTATTGGAGAAACTGAATACATTTTCAATAAAAAAGAATCTGCAGCTGTACTTGACTGGGGAAGAGGAATCTGGACTTATTCAAATACTTGGTATTGGTCGTCATTAAACACTTATGTTGATGGAGAATCTTTTGGTTTTAATTTAGGATATGGCTTTGGAGATACTTCTGCCGCAACAGAAAATATGCTGTTTTACAAGGGTAAAGCTCATAAACTAGATCAAGTTGATTTTGGTTTACCGACCAAAGATGGCAAAGATGATTACTATGGTGTTTGGAATTTTACCAGCAATGACAATCGTGTTACTTTACGCTTTGAACCGATTATTGATAGAGCTAGTTGCACCGACATTAAATTGATCAAATCAGATCAACACCAAGTTTTTGGCAGATTCTATGGGGACTGCATTTTAGATGATGGTACCATTATTACTTTAACTGGTCAGATAGGCTTTGCTGAAAAAGTCAGTAATAAATGGTAAAATAAGAAAACTGGTATTGTTATCAGTTTTTCTTTATACTATACTTTAAATAATTAGATTTTTATGATGGGTAACTTTGGAAAGTTTTATTTGGATAAAGAAAAAGACATTGCCATTAGTTTAGATTTGTCTAGGCATGTTCTTTCCTATTGTCTTTTCACACCCAATCATAAAACAGACAACTTAATAATTAATTTGGCTAAAATCTTAAATCAAGAAACCGTTTATCATAAAAATAAACTAGTAATAAAAGGTACTATTCCTTGTTTCATCAAGGGAGATGGACAAAGAGTTTATGTTTTTAGATTAAATGGCACTAAAATTGCCAATATTTATCCTAATGGTAAAATTGAAATCAATGCCATTGTTCCTGCTATTTCCAAAATATTAATGTCTCAAACTAAAGAATATAATTTTGATATCAGAAACACTCTCATTAAATCTTATATTTTGGAGGACATAAAATTTAAAACTGACTTACATACTCATGGAAATGCTAACTTGGCTCCAGATGTGCTAATAGCTTTAGGAATTAAGCATCAAATTAGTTACCCTTACTATTATGTAAAGAAATTAAATCTTAAATTATCTGATGGTCAACATCACATGTTAGAAAAAAATAGAGCAAGAGTATCTTTAACAATTGATGATCCTTCGCTATCAAAAAAACATTTAAACAGAAAGATTGATGACAACACTTTCATCAATTTTGCTGATTTAATTCTTTTGAATTTGGATAATGCTATGGAAAATATTTCTAAAATAAGAAATTCCCTAGCAATTCTGAAAGATTCACAAGCAGTCTTCACAAATCTTGAGAAGTTATACTTGTACCGTTATGTATTTACTAAACCTAAGTTGAGTGATTATAAAATACCTTTAACTAATTTCGAGAAATTACCAGATGTTTTCGTTTATAAATATTTAATAAAAATGCTTAAAGACTTAAACAATAAAAACTATGCAGATTTAACTTTTTTTGAAGATAAGATGCTATGGATTGCTCGAAGTTATCAAGCTCAACAAGTTGATTATGTTGAAATAAGTGATACCACTTTAGTTAAAAAAGAACAGTCAGCCATTGATATGCTAAAACAGATTCATCATATTTTGCCCCTTGCTAAAAAGGAAACCGGAGTGGATATAAGATTTTTAGCTGCCATTAGAAGGATTCCACTTACTTTAGTTAGAGATGATATTCAATCTTCAAATTATTTGACTGAAGCAATGAGTGTATTAAAGATTGTTTCTAAAGATCCATATGTTGTTGGTAGCGATTTTGTTGGAGAAGAAATCAATGACATTAGTGAACTAAAATCTGTAATCAAAGAAATAGTTTCAAACATAGCCAGCCAAGATAAATATTGGACCATTAGAGTTCATGCTGGCGAAAACGATTCTTTAAGAGATAATATGGCTAAAGCTTTGAAACTAATTAGTGAATCGTTAAATGAAAATCAAACATTTCCTTTCGTGAGAATTGGTCATGGTTTATATTGTGATGATTTAAACTCAGTTAATGGTAAAAAACTATTAAAAACTATCAAAGAAAATAATGTTGTATTGGAGTTTCAACTTACAAGCAATGTAAGATTAAATAATTTAACTGATTTATCTGCTCATCCTCTTAAAAAATATTTAGAAAATGATATTAAATGTGTTATGGGTACTGATGGTTGTGGTTTATATGGTACTGATAGCATTGATGAACAGTTAGCTTTAATGAATTTGCTTAAAGTAACTGATGAACAATTTAAACAAATGAAAAAAACTGAAGATGAAATTATTAAAAGAAGTTCTGAAGCTTTCTTAGAAAAAACAAAATATTTTAATAAACAACTTAAAGATAAATCTATTGAACAATATTATAGTGAACAATTTAAAAATGCTACTGTGGAAAATACAGTAAAATTTGAAATAAATAAAGTAGCTTCCTACCCTATTTTTAAAGATAAAATTAAAGAACTACCTTGGGATAAGTTTCCTATCATTATCGCAGGTTCAAGTTTTACTACTGATGATGATGCACATAAGATGACTGCTTTTGATAGAAGACTAATAAATTTAATGCTGAATCGTTTAGACCCAGACAAAGTATTCTTTGTAATTGGCCATAAATTATTAGCTCATGAAAAACATTTATTAAACAATAATAAACGAGGCTTTGATATTTATAGTATCATTCCATCTTTAATGGATAAACAGCAAGCCGCTAAACTTTCTGAAGCTAACATTACAGGTATTAGGTTATCAATCGAGTCGCAAGAAATGGGAATTTATAAATCTTTCAATTATGAAATTTTTGAAAGAAGAAATTCGTTTCTTTTTGCCTTTGATGGTAACTCTGCAATTGCTAACTTAGTTCAAGAAGCCAATAATGGTAAAGGAAAAACCACAATTTTCCTCAATCCTAAATCAGAAATTCTAAGAGTCAAAGCTAAATCACTAAAAGGATATGTCACACTATTTGGTTCAACTAGAGGAATTGTCGATTCAATAGTATTGGATACTTACGATATTGGAACTAAACGATAATCAATAAACACTTAAAAAAAAGCGATAAATCTCGCTTCTTTTTTTTGTCAAGTTTTAAGAATTTCACATCTTAATAATTTCTTGATAATTATTTTGTAAATTCAATATACGCCATTGGAGCTGCATCGCCTCTTCTAACAGTAGTTTTTACAACTCTTGTATAACCTCCATTAGTTTCAGCAAAACGTGGTCCAATTTCTTCAAATAATTTTTGTAAAGCTGTCTTGCCTGTTTCTTTATCAGCAATAACATTTCTTACAACTCTAGCAGCACGACGACGTGCATGTAAGTCACCTTTTTTAGCTAATGTAACTAATTCATCAACTACTGATCTTAATTCTTTAGCTTTCATTTCAGTTGTATTTATTTTTTCATGAATGATCATATCTGTAGCTAAATTACGTAATAAAGCTTTACGATGATCAGATGTGCGTCCTAATTTACGATTTTGCATATTAGCTCTCTCCCTCTAACTATACTACATTTCAGATTTGTTAAGTTCTCTGCCAACTCTGTGCAGCGCATCTTTAATTTCTTCCACAGTTTTCTTCCCACAGTTTTTCAACTTTGAGATATAATCTTCTGTTTTTGAACACAATTGATTTACTGTATGAATATTTGCACGTTTTAAGCAGTTAACCGCACGGTTATTAAGTTCTAACTCTTCGATATTACGATCTGTTTCATCTGGAACATCAACTGTACTAGTTTCTTTAATACTGTCACCCAACTCTAAAACACATGGATTAATCTCCGTTAATAAAACTAAGTGATCAGTTAATATTTTACTGGCTAGTGCAATTGCTTCTTGTGGATGAATTGATCCATTTGTCCACACTTCAAGTGTCAAACTATCAAACTTAGCGCTTTGATTAACACGTGTAGGATTAACTTCGTAAGTAGCTTTGGTTATTGGTGTAAAGATTGAATCCGTATAAATTGTTCCAATACCCTGAGAAGAACTTTGATATAAAGCCTTATTTTCCTCAGCACTAACATAACCTCTACCTCTACGTGCTTTTAATTCCATCTCAAGCTTTCCACTTTCTGAGATGTGACAGATAACTAATTCTGGATTCAATACTGTTACATATGTAGGACATACTATATCTCCAGCTGTTACTGTGGCAGGACCAGTTACATTAAGTCTTAATGTGTAATCTTCTTCATCTTCAATTTTTAACACCATGTTTTTCAAATTTAGGA
>JAAZKG010000062.1 GCA_012799935.1 Erysipelotrichia bacterium
ACAGGTATTGGATGCAATATTCCCACACCTAGTACCATTAGCATTAACATTTGGCTGTTACTATTTAATTAAAGTTAAGAAATTATCACCACTAAATGTTATCTTAATCTTATTTGTAGTTGCATTTGTTTTAGGTGCATTAGGTTGGATGGTATAATCTAACTAGTAAATTAAAAATGAAAGAGCATAGAAATGTGCTCTTTTATTTTGATAAGATAAATAAAAAGCTTTCCAATGAAAGCTTCTATTTAATGTTTAGATGTTGGCTAATCAATTCAGTGGCTGGGTGATATACATATTTCTTTTCTCCTGAATAGAGAATTATTTCACCTTTGGAAAATGGCAGAAAAGATTTTTTGCGAACCGATTTGATATGCTTGTATTGAACGGCTTTGCCATCAATGATACATCTACTGTCATTGTGATATAGTCTCATAGAATGATAAGCATATCTTGTTAAGCTTAAACCTGATATAAGAAGGGCAATAGATATAGAAATTAAAATTGTATTCTTTTCTATAAGTCCAATATAAATACAAAAAACGGTGAAGATTAGTAAAGCAATCAACCAAAAAGAAATTTTATTAAAATAGCTTGTACACTGATATTGCTCAATGTTTAACTCCTCTAATGCTTTCTTTTCTTTTCTTATTCTTGATTCATCGTAATATATGAAACCAGCTGCCATAAATAAACTTATTAATATTTCCATAAAACTCACTTCCCAATGTCAATTATACCTTATATATGTTAAAATATAAACAGAAAAGGTGACTAATATGGAAAAGAAAATTGAATATGTGGATATAAAAGAATTAAAACCAGAAGGAAAATTTATCAAAGGTATAGGATTTAAATCCAAAATATCAGAAGTTTTAGCTATAATAATAGGGATAGCTTTATGTGTTACTTTAAATATTTATGCAATTATTTTGGGCTTATTTTTTATTGCCTTAAGTGTTTTTGTTTTAATAAAAGTTAAGGATTATAAAACAATGGACATTTATGAAAAAGGAGTTATAGTTTATAAAAGTGATGATAATAAGGCTATTTATATTCCTTTTAATGAGTTGCAAGAATGGGGTGGCAAATATTCGGAATATGGAAGTTCTGAAGCAATAATGTTTAAATTGAAAAATGGGGAAACAATCTATAAAAATACTTTTTTAGCTAACAATGCTTATATTCATTTAAACAGGGTGGCTAGTGAAAAGGAAAGCAAAGCCATCGCGGCAGAAAAAAGAAAAAACCAACCCCTTACCCATCCACTAATTGAGAAATTTAAAAATAAACTAATGAGAAAAGACTAAAAAAGCCACTTGGAAGCGGCTTTTTATTTAGATTGTTTTAATGATTTCCATTAATTTTTCTTTCGTTTGAACTGTAAGTGTGTCAGTAAACATTTCATAAGTCAAATAAGGAAAGTCTATAGGTAAGACATATGGCCCATATCCATTTGAATAAGACACTAACATTGTTTTAGAAAGATCTAACGGACTCATATAAGCAGAGAATATTTCGTTAGGGAAGAAAATTATTTTTACTGCTCCTAAATCCCAACTAGCTAAATTAGCTTTCTTAATAACACTATTTGTTTGTTCAAGCTTTTCTCGCATTATCTGACCATGTCTAATAGTCTCAAGTTCTCTGTCAGTTAAATCAGCACGAATATTTGATAAGTCGATAGGATTAAACTCATGATCTAAATCTACTTCGACTTCATTATATTCAAGTTTTAAAGGATGCTTAGGGCAATCTTTAGTAGCTAAAACTTTTATTTCTTCAAATAGTTTTTCTGCTAACTCTACCATATGTTCATAAGCTTGACCATTTCTGATAAATCTAGAAGAAATATCTCCAGAAGCTCCCATTATGAAACTATTGTCACAATTATCATCTTCCTGTTCCATAAGTTTTAAAACATAGCCTGGATATTCAGCTGAGAAATATGGAACATCAGCATGTAAAATAGTAGGATGACAATTGTTGATGACAATTCTTAAAAATGGAATATTTTCATTTTTATAGAAAGTAATCAGATTTAAATATTCTAAATCTGATTCATAACCTGAGATTCTAGATTTACCGACAGCATTAGTATGCATGTTTGTATAAGTACATGTTACTTTACCAACATCTTGATAGTGCATACTGACTATACCTTCGACTAATATTTTCATTAAATACTCTACATATTTTTGATTTTTAACACTATTAGCATAGTGGGTATGGGTAGCAGAAGTAATGAGATTAATATTTTGGTTATTTAATTTGTTTCTAACAGTATTTTGAAGTTGTAAACGAAATTCTCTGTCAATAGCTAAAACATCAACTGAAACATGGATTAACCAGTTCTGGTCATCTTTAAAACCGATGACTCTAGCGAAAAGATGATCTTTATAATCGAATAATTCTCTTGTTTGAGATAAGTGACCAAATTGTGTAGTTGGAAATGGTGACTCAATATTAATTTTTTTAAAACTATAAAACATATTATTTTCCTTTCAATTTTATAAATAGATTATACCACAATCAATACTTTTAAATATAAGTAGATACAACAATTCTTTTAATGTTTTAACAAACTGTTTAAAAAATTAGACTGCTTTTTTAAAGCAGTTGTAAAGGTTAAGACAGTCACTGTTAATTAAGAAACTGTAGGGGTTAAAAACAAATTTCAGATTTGGTTATAAATATAAGAGTTCTCATTATAAAGTAATAAAAAAGAGT
>JAAZKG010000063.1 GCA_012799935.1 Erysipelotrichia bacterium
ATTTTGGAATATTTAACAAGTTATTTTATGGAAAAAAGATTTTCAATTAGGTGGTGGGATTATAGTACAAAACCAATGAACTTAAATGGAAGAGTATGGATAGGTAACCTAATATTATTTGGATTGGGTGGTTTAGTTATTATTAAAATTGTTAACCCAATTATCTTTAGATTTTTTAAAAGGATAACTGATTATCAATTTAAAGTAGCCACATCTATCGTTTCAATTATCCTTATCACTGACTGGATTTTTTCACACTTTATTTTTAAACTACTTAGAATAGAGGTTGCTCATAGTACTGGAGATTCTACAGAAAAGATTGCGGAAGAAATTAAAGAGCTGTTTAGTTCAAGGACAGTTTTCCATAGAAGAATTTTAGATGCTTATCCTAAACTTGAGTATAGAACGGATAAAATAAAAGCAAGATTAGAAAAAGCAAAATTAGATATAGAAAAAATAAATAGGATGGTTCTAGAAAAAGTAGAAGATACCCAGAATAAATTTAAAGAAAGTGAAAAAATAATATTGAACTACATGACACCTGTTGAAAAGTTACAAAAAGATATTATTGATACTCAAGATGAATTAATAGAAAATCTTTTATCTGATGAACATGATTTGGAAAAAAGAAATCAGTTAATGGAAAAGTTAGCTAAAAGTAGAAAAAAATTAACTGAAAAAGAAAAGAGTTCAATAATATCAATTATAAAAAATAAAGAAAAGTAAAAAATCTATATATTTTCTTTCAAGAGAAGTCAAAACTTTTAGTTTGTTAGATTGGTAAATCCTAATGTATAAAGAGTAATGCCCATATGTAAATTATGCTAATTCTTATAACAATAATACTCTTTATACTAAAAATGTTTTATTTAAACTGGCTGTCAATAGTTTTCGAAAATGTCCCAAAAAAATTAGTGATGATAAATATTTAGATTATCTTTGCCTTGATAAAAATGTTGGTAAAATCACAAACTGAATAGAAAGGTGCTATTTTTCTTGAAAACAATGAATTAGAAGAGTAAAATAAAGAACGTAATGAAGTAGATGGTAAAATAATAAGACTTACCAGTTATCTTAGATAATTGTTAAAGGAGTAAGAAAAATGAAAAAAATATTAGTATTTACATTGATGTTATTTATACTAACTGGTTGCAAAGAAAAAACCTTATTAGCGGAACAACAAGGTTTGAATAAATCGGTTTTAGAATATTACGAATTAACTAATCCATCATTTGAATCCGAAAATTTGGAAGCTAAAATAGAACTCGTTAAAGTTGAAACTAAAGAGAATGTGTATTATCGATATTTAGTTGTTTTTGTTCCGAAATATTTTGATAGAATGCAGTTTGAAAATGTTCAAATAAAATACGAAAATGGAGAAACACTTGATTTTATTACTGAAAAAGTATTGTTTGGACAAGATATGGATTTGAATATGACTTTATTTCCTAAACACACAAAAGGTGATTGTCCAGCCTTTAAAAACGTTGAGGTTGTTGAAGCTCAAACTGAAAAAGAAATATACATAGAAGAGTTAAACGATATATGCAATTGTAATTTATTAGAAAAGGTTTATATTTTATGAAAAAAAAGGTAATATATAAAATGCTTAGTATATTGTTGCTAATTACCAATATAGGTGGATTGTTTACTTATACTTTTTCAGATAAATGGTTTTTACTTTATGATAATTCTCCATTTATATACTTGTCATCAGCGCTAACGATATTTTGTATTCTAGCTTTAGGAAACAATGAGAAAGCAGATAAATGGTTTTTACTTATTGGATTAATTACCAGTATTCCACTTATTATATTTACAGTCATTTTTACTGTTAATACTTTCCGTCATGGCGATTCTACTTTTATCTTTGTCACAACAATTTGCTTTTTATTATTTTTCCTTTTAGCTAATAAAAAGACAGAAATTAGATGAATTCTATTTAGTTTTGCTTCATTTCGTGAAAAGATTCAAAATTGAAAAATAACCGAAAAATATCTTAAATTCACTGAAAAAATGAAGATTAATAAAGAGTTTTTAAGAAATATAGTTATAATTAAATTTAAGTAAACCGCTTTTTTAAATGGGCTCTTTCTTGTTGCTTTAAAAATGACTTCATTTTCCAAGGGTGAGACATTGGTGGGATATAAATTTTTTTATTAGTTTTAATAACAGGATCATAATCAAAGTCTTTACTTTGTTTTTCATGTAGTTCAAGTTTATCTAAAGAATATACTTGCTCATCTATTGTCACTAGTAACTGCCCATCAAAAGCCTCTATCACTAGACATTCTGTTTAGTTTTGAAACATTTTAAATAACCATCTTTGTCAAAAGCTCTATAGTACTCTTTAAGATATTTAATGCTTGATCCATTATCAAATTTCCTTGCTGATAAGACAACTAAAGTATAGTTGATTTTCTCATCACTAGGACTTTCCTCAAATACACTATTGACACTTCTATAGTCAATCGCAAATCGCTTATTAAAATCAGGAATAAACTTGTTTATAAGATATGCATTAGCCTGTTCCATGTTGTTAATATTGTATAGTTTTAATTTACTTACTAACCTTGATTGAAATGTCCCGTTAGTTCTTTCTATCATCCCTTTAGCTTGGGAAACAGAAGATGTTTCAATAGATGTACCAAGTATCTTGCAAGCATACCCTAACTGAGTAAGAACATCGTTGGGCTCACTTTTATCTTTTGACCTATTATAGTTAAATATAGTTCTGTTATCAGTAAAAAAACAATAAGGAACACCATATTTGTTTAATATCTGCTTAAAAACATGATAATATCCTCTTAAAGTTTCTTCTTTTTGAAAGTAACCTCCAACAATCATGCCAGTACAGTTGTCTATAGCTAAATGTAAAGCATATCTTTCATTAGAAAACCATTTGTGTATAGAAGCATCCATTTGAATCTGTTCTCCAAAATATTTTTTTCTTTCTTTTCTGGGATGAGCATCTTTTATAGGCACTGTATGGTCAGTATCATTAACTGCCTCTAATATGTCTGTTGATTCTTTTGATATTGTGTTTAATCTCTTTTTAGTTATCCTATGAATTTTAGGAGAAGATATATTATGTTTCATTAACAATTTATAGATAAAACTGTAGGAAACGACAATGTTTTCTC
>JAAZKG010000160.1 GCA_012799935.1 Erysipelotrichia bacterium
ACTCCCAGTAGTCCGGCATGTAGTCGCCGTCGAGGTCAACCCCCTTAGGGGGCCGCTGGGCGCCTGCGGGACTACACAGTAGACACCAACAGACGAGTACCCAGCAGATAAGCGTCGTTATTGGTCTTGCTGCGCACCACAATGGTGACGGTGTCCCCAGGGGTGACATTAAACGCTTTGGCCTCGGTCTCGATATCCACATAGGTGTAGCCTCCCATCGGTAGCTCAGAGTTCTTGGTAGCCCACGGGAGTACATCTGTGTGCGAAGTGTCTACGGGGAGCGCACCGCCGGTTGTCGTAGGCTTCTGAATGCTTACAATCACGTTAAACAGCGACGTTGGACTCGCCACGGTGTCGCCGTCGTTGTTGGCCACCCGCAGACGCACCGCCAGCTTTACCCGTGAGGCCTGCGCCGGTACACGATTGACATCCACACTGTATACGGCAATGGCTCCGGCTCCCGTAAACGCAATACATGGCAATACCCCGGGGCCGACATCCGGGAAGGGGATATCGTTAAAGCCGTAAGGCTCTGCTCCAGTGCCTACGGGCACATACACCGTTTGTACCGCGTGGATATCGGCGTCGGTTTCCGGTGACGGCAGCACGGCTACAGGAGCTAGCGCTTGCTCAATACCTCCTGTGGCCGCCGCAAGTGTAACCAGGCCTCCCGGGGATTGCGTGACCGCAATGGTGCCGTCGGAGACCACGGCTGTAAGGAAGGAGGATTCCGTTTGGGCGGCAATGGAGTTAAACCATAGCATGAGACGCGGTACCAGCGCAGGAAGCTCCCTGCTGGTGTCCAGGGGCTCGTACTCCATACCGTCTTCTTCGATGTAATCCCTGTGGTTGACGCTCCACGGCGCTTTGCCGTACTCATCGGTCATCCACCAAATGCCGTACTCGTTGGCAACCACGGTGGCCTCGTCTACAATGATGCCGCCCACGGTTACCATCGCGGATTTTGCAAAATGGGCGGGACTCGGCGGCCAGACTCCCGCAAGGGCGCGGTCTGCTTTAATGTTGTATCCAAATTTGGCTCCTGCGGGCACCGGAAGCCCGGCAAACTGAGGGTGGGACGCCGGCAACCAACCGGGGCTGTCAACATTTGGCGTCATTACTTTGTGCCGAAATCCGGGATACGGGCCTTCCGCATAAGTCTCTCCAATTAAGATATCTCCGTAGTGTTCCGGCGCGCGGTTTGGGACTCCCGCCGGCGCCGCTACGAGTTTCATACAGAGGTGGGAGTGCGCGGTAATGCCTTCACGGGTGGATGGCGATATAATCAAGGTGTATACCCCGTGCTGATCAGGGCCACTTACGGTACCCACACGTACCGACAACTCTTTGCCCGTGCTTAGCTTGCCCGCGGTGTTACGAGACAGGTAAACAGGTCCAGGAGCGTAGCTACCGTCAAATACACGGCGCACCCAGTCCTGCTTGAACTGCAGCTTGCCACTGACCGCAACCGCGCCTCGGTTGCCCACCTTGGACTCTACGACGCCGCCGACGTAGGAGTCCGGCCCGAATGCCCACACGCCGGCATCGGTACCCGAGGTCGTTAGCGTAGCCCGTGCGGCCCGCCAGGTGTTGCGCGCGGCGTCCAGGTACACCGGCTGCCCGGCCACAAGAGCGGACTCCAGCGTCTGGTCTCTTAAAATAATGGCCTGCCCAACCTGCATGGATTCCACCACGGCACGAATGGCCGCAACGTTGCCGTGCAGATCACGGATGGGGCGGTTGGTGGTGCCGGCGTCCACCGGTTCGCGGTCGCGGATGTACCTAACGCTGTTTCTAAACACTCTGGTTACCGTCATTGTTGGACTCCTCTACACCGGGTTACGGGTTCCCCGGGGCTGTGGTGCTGATAACTTCGCCGAACACATGGGACCATCGAAGCATGATTTGGTGCATATCGGTTTTCACCTTTGGCGTGAACCCGTAGCTGCGGGCAAACACGATGTCCTCTGCCCGGTTTTCCATGTCGGGGGCGTGCACGAGGGCCAACCCGAAAATCGAAGCGTTCTCGGTAAACGGTTTGCCATTTACTCCGAGGTTTCCCGTGCTGAATACGTTGAAGGTAACCCGGTTGCCCTCGAATCGGTCTTCATCGGTGGAATCCCGGTACGGAGGCACCACAATAGGCACCCGCAGGTAGTCGCTACCCATACCCGTGCCGTCATCAATTGCTTGGTAGTATGAGCGTCCCTCCGCGGGGTCTACCGTGGTTTCAGGAACGCCCCCGCTGTCCGGCGGCATGAACTCCAGGTAGGCCGCGTTTATGCGCACGTCCTCCCAGGCCAGCAGGCGTCCCAGCAGGTCTACTCCGGTGTACACCAGGGTGTTCGGGTGACGTACGACCCACAACGTCTTGCCGTTAACGTCTACAGCGCGGCATTCAATGGAACCAATGGTTGGTTGTCTAAACATGATGTCTTACTCCATATATCCGGTCACAACGGGCTCTTCGGACAGCATGGATGTCCGTAACGCCCACTTAATAACAAAATCCTTCAGCTCGGTCAACGAATCCCGGGTAACCGTAAGTTTCAGTATACCATGTTCGATTTCGGCTGTCCCGCCCTCGGGTACCGTAATCCCCAGGATATCCGCGTTGCCCAGCAACAGGTATGCGGTTACGGTACGCCGTAATGCGTTCCAAATAGAAATTGTCAGCTGGCCTGGAGCAAGTCCGCGGTATACCGCTATCATAGGGGTATCGGAATGCTGCCACCATTGGAAACCACCGGCATCCGGGACAAAAGTGTCGGGCTCTCCGCCCAGCTCTTCCGGCGTGCAGGTCTCCCCGGTCTGTAGTAATAGATACTCACCGGCCTCAAGCTCGGTGCCATCTGCGGCAAACAGCGAAATACGGTTTTCCGGGTCCCCCCATACACGGACATACGGGTTGCCTACCACGGGGTGGCTGTCCTCCAGAACTACGGCGTCGAACACCTCTACGGCCCCGGGTTCCAATACGCTCTCGGAGCCCACCTCGATTTCGGTGTGCAGTAACAACCCGCAGGACATCGGTAGCCGCTTGCGCAAGTCGTTGAATACAGAAATCGGAATGCTGTCCCCATACGCCGATAGCTTTAGAATCAACAGATTGCCCGCCATCACATGCCCCAGCAATACCGCCATGGGGTTCAGCTTTTCAGGGTACTTATCCGGGCTCGCAAATCCTACGCGCTCTGCCCTCAGGTCAAATACACGCGCCGGAGACGACGAAAACTGGGCTTCGGCCTGCTGCCAGAATCGCGCAACATCATTTGGCGTACCAAATACGGGGAACCTCAGTCGCCGTACCTCGTTATTGCTGTCTTTGTGCAACTTAACCGGCAACGGCAGGTTTACGAATACAAGATCAGACTCAAACCCGTCCCCCAATAGCGAGCGCCCTACCACAATTGCCGGGATGTCCTTGGGCTTGATAAGCGGAGCAGGGAACCTGGCGGCGTCAAAGGCCTCGTTAACTGTGTATAGGAACGAGGGTTTAACGTAGGCTCTGGCGAGGCCCCAGGTGCAGCCTTCGGGCAGGTTTTCCGCCCCGATTTCCAGTACAACGTCTTCGTGGGTGTGGTCGATATCGAACTCCGCTACGTATACCGCACTATGGGAGTCGTAAAACAGTGTACCGGTGGCGTCAGCAAGTGTGCCTGCGGTATTGCTGCCCGCCGTAAAAGACCTATTTGGGTAAGTCTGCTGAGCGCCCGACACCGTAGCAACCGTGGCATCCCACACGTTGTCACGAACAACTCCGCGGACACGGCGTACCCGCAGGGTATGCGGATGCGCCGCAGAACTGCCTTCCCATGGACCCATAATAAAGAATTCCAGCCCAATAACCAGCTGGGTGTGCTGGGGGATGTCTTTTAGTGTCAACACCAGCTTGGTGTCCCTAAACGGGCCCATGCAGACATCCGTGCTGTCTGTAGTCAGAACAGGAACCTCCTCTGGGTCGTCATCACCAGATAACTCCTCGCCCAAAACACCCCATTCTTCGCCCGGATGGCCCTCTAGTAACTCCGTATACCAGGCCTCCGGCCATGGACGCCGGCTGCCGGTAATCATGCGTGTCGGGGTGTCGTCAGGGGTGCCGCCGCTACCCCCTCCACCGCTACCCCCTCCACCACTGCCACCACCGCTACCCCCGCTGCCTCCTGTACCCCCTTCGGGCTCGTCGCCCCAGCCGCCGGGAATAACAATAGGGGGTGGCTGCTCGTCGCCAGGACGCAGCTCGGGTACCGGGTATTTCACCACTTCTGCCCAGGCTCCCCAGAGCCCGAAATTTACCTCGTACTCCCCTCCGTCGATAAGCTCCAGCGTGAGGTCATTTGCTGCCCCCAGCGGTACCTCAATGTTTATGGCCGACATTCGCTGGCGCTGCTTCCAGCTAAGCCTGTCTTTAGTTACGAACCGGCACCCCGGGGCCTCCGATACCACATACCCGGATATCGGCGAGTGAATCTGGGTCTCCCCCAGCGTAAGCGTATTTGAAGCCGCTACGTCATGCGCAAACCGAATTCTGGCCTCAAATGCCGTCCCGCAAGCGTTTCCAACCACTTTTGCGGTTTTGAATATAGACAGCCCGTCTTCGGAGCACCGGTACAGGTCTTCCTCACCTCCCAGTTGTGCTGCCGTGGGCGGCATGCCGAATATCATCGGGTTGTAGCTGACAACCTTACCGGGTTCCCTGGGGGGAAGCACATCTCCAGATGAGGCGTCATCGCCGGTGATGTCAGGCAGATTCTGCACCCCGGCAGACAGGGGTAAACCGGTATACACGCCCTCTGCAAATTGGCTATAATTGCTGTCGTAGCGCAAGGAGTACATTTGTGGCAACCGATAGCCAACTATTCTTTCCGCCGCAGCAAGACTGCCAAGTATATCCGCACCTCCAGGGACATCCGCAACTCCCAGCATGTACTCGGGGCCATACTGGTAAAGGATATCCCCGTAGTTAATGGTAAAAGTGCCTGGAGCCGCCGGATGATACATTTCAGCTAAGTGCTTATTCCCCGCTAGTGTTGCGTAGACGTCGTACACCAACATCTGGCTGATCTGGTGGGGCTTAAGGCTTGTTTTGGCTAAAACCTGCTCTGTGAGGTAGTCGTGCAACGCTGTAAATCCCGCCGCTCGAAGATTGGCCATCGGTTTGAAATACAGCTCACTCGTGCCTACGTTCAACCGCTTGAACAATGGCCAGCAGATAAAGTGTTCCAGATGGATGCGCAAATACAGGTTATCCTCTTGAGGCGTAAACGGAAATGTCGTACGGCCTCCCCACGTTAGCCCAGGGACGGGCTCCCCGACCCCACCTGGGTGGATATTTGCGTACTCTGTCGGCCCACCGCCAATACCAAGGCCGTCGTTAATACTGCGGGCAAACCATGGACCTCCGCCCCCATTAAGAATCTTCCGTCTGTCGTACTCTCGCAGCAGGTGAAAGCTATCTACTACCTCGACCTCCGGCAGCTCAACATCGGTTTCCGTGCGGAGGCGACCACCCGAGCTATACCCCAAGTTGGTGTCGTCAAACACTACGATGTCCGCGGTATCCACAGCGGAAGACGCGATATCGTTCACACCGGCGGTAGGCACGTTGATACGGGTTACCTGCGCCCACAGCTGCACCGCGGACAGCGCCCAGGCCTTTTTCGCGGTAACCCGCAGCTTAAATGCACGCGCATTGGTGTGAATAGGCACCACTAACCGATATTCAGTGTCTCCGGCGGCTATAAACGTCGAGGTGGCGTCCATATTCGGTAGCTTTACACCACGAACATCCACACCAAACTGCCGGTATAGCAGCACGCGGGCATCAGCGGTACCGGCTCCGGCTATAAGCTGGTCTTCTTGGGTGTCAGCAGTGGAATCCACGGGCGCGTACTCCGACATCGGGATACTGGCAATGTTTGTAGGCGTCCAGCCAGAGGCTTCTTTATGGTAGGTATCCACAACCAGCATAGGGGTGTCCCCGCTGAACTGGTACCTGTTAATCCGCCCCCGGCCTGTCATTGCGGCGTAGTCGCCTTCACCGGCGGGTGCTGGGTAGGACTGCGGTAACGCCCTGTTGTTGGAAAAGCTGTAGTCCGCGATAGCTACCCAGGTGTTGCCGTCGATGTTAGCCTCTAGCTTCAACACCGAGCGGGGGTCTTGGTTTCCCCGCCAGTCGCCTACGGCGATAAAATTCAGCATGAAAGCATAGTTTTCGGCGTCAACTTGTAGGCCAGATACCGAGAACACGCAGCCAACGCCGTCACCAAACAACGCGCTGTTACCCTGGTGATCCCCTACCAATACACCGTAGCCTCCCGGGCTTGTGGCGGCAACCATACCGCTTGCAACGAAATTACAGAATCCGTAATTCAATGACGAAGTTATCGGGTGAGCAGGGTTGCCTACAACTGCCCCTCCGGCCAGTACAGCACCCTCTGGAGGCGCAGCAAGGGCCCTAGGAGCCCTTATCGCCGCCAGGCACTGCTGGGGGCTATCCCCGGTCACCGCAAGCTCCCAGGCCACGATTACGCGCAAGAACGTGTTACGAAGTTCTGCCCGCCGCAAGTCGAGTTCGGCTGTGATTTCCGTGCTGTTAACCCTGCGAAGGGAAACCTTGCCTCCAATGGGGCGGTAAAACCCACCGGCGGGCACATAGGCCTCGAATAGCGTAGCCGGATGGGTGGTGCGAATCGTAAACGAGGTTAGCCGATTAAAGTCCTGAGCCTCGGCTCCTATGCAAACATCAATGGCAAAAGCACCGGGACCAAACCTCCAGATGTTCACAGCCGCGATATCAGACGTTAGCTTCGCGCTGAAGTCCTGAGCTGTGGGATTCGGCGTTGACATCCCGGCGACTGCAGCCAGGCGCGCGGCCTCGGTATCCACAGGTAAAGCGCTATGAATACCCCGCACTCCGCGTGTAAAACCGCCGGCGTCCCCAGGGTAGTCCGAAAGCTGATCCGGTGGCGACAGCAACGGGGACCTCCAGAACAGCGTAGGCGAGGTGCCATCAGGAGTGTATAACGTGATATCGGAATCGCTGTATACCGAGAACTCCACGTCAGGTCGGTCTACATGTGCAGCGGGACGCGGCGCCCTGGATGCCCAGACCGCGGCCTCTTTGGTGAGTGCAAGCAGCGGCGCACTGACTCCCAACGCCTCCGTGGTTTCCGCCGGTGTGGCAGCATCCGGGGCATGTTGTGTTGCCGCGGTTACCGCTACGGAGGTCGCCGTGTCTTTACTTGCTGTGCTCATTGATACAGCACCATACTACGCATTTCATTCGGGGATGTATAGTCATCTTCTACCATTACTGCCCCTATTTTAGTCTGGAAGTCCAGGCCTGCGGCACTCTGCGGGGATAACACCGCCATTTCTGCCGTGGCTCCCGGTAGGAAACCCGCGGCTTCTGTCAGGTCTCCCGGGGCCTGGGCTGCCGCCGCCCGCAACTCAAGCCTGCCATTGCCGTAGGCCTGTAAATAGTGCACCGTCGGCGTATTTCGCACCCGCTGCTTTTGGTACACAACAACACGATTGGTATGCTCGGCGGACAGTGATACCCGCGTGCGGTACCGCCCGGCATACGTAAGCACCAGGGTAACCGCGCCGGTTACCAGCTGGTACTCCACGGCTACCCAATGGCCTTCCGGGCTATCGGCATAGTCGTCTTCATAAAAGTGATAGGGCTTGTTTTCGTCTACCGCAGGCGCCGCCACCACAATATACCGACCTCTGATCCCCCCGGGTAACACCGCACCCGTGGCGTCCGGGAGTGCTGCGCGCTGCATGTCGCGGTCTTCGTG
>JAAZKG010000064.1 GCA_012799935.1 Erysipelotrichia bacterium
AACTTACCTATGAAATTGAATATGACCCTGTTATTGATGAAGTGATGAAAAAACTACAAAAAACTGCAGGTGTTAGAAATGTCAATTTGGTGACATATACCAGTGAATATGGATTATAAAAGCTGTCGAAAACAGCTTTTTTTTGAATAATAATATTAACAATGTATTAATAACGTATTGACAATATGTTGAATACGACATATAGTTAAGTTGCCAAAAAAGGAGTAAAAATGTTTGAGATTATTTCTTATGAAACAGAGGATAAAATATGCCCTGTTGGTGATTTTTTGAATACTTTAGAACCTAAATTACTGGCTAAAACTATGAAAACAATTGATTTGCTTGAAGAGAATGGTAATAAACTACGAAAACCTTATTCTGAATATATAGAAGATGGAATATTTGAACTTAGGGTAATACAAGCTTTAAACATTATAAGAATATTATATTTCTTTGTTGTTGGAAAAAAAGCCATATTAACTAATGGTTTTGTCAAAAAAACTCAAAAAACACCAAAATCAGAAATTAAGATAACAAAAAAATGTAAAACTGACTATGAAAGGAGATACGGACATGAAAAAATATAAAGATTTTAAAAAGAAAACTCTTCAGAATCCCGAAGTAAAAACTGAATATGATGCTTTAAAACATGAATATGATATTATTCAAGCAATGATAAATGCCAGAAATCAATTGAATATTACTCAAAAAGAACTTTCTGAAAGGACAGGCATTACACAAGCAGACATAAGTAGAATTGAAAGAGGTACAAGAAATCCAAGTCTTAATATGTTGAAAAAATTAGCTAATGGCTTGGGCATGGAATTAAAATTAGAGTTTATTTCTCCAATAGATGAAAAATAGTTTTTCGATAATTAAACATAAATTGTGAAAAAATTAAATGGAAGATGGTGTGATGTGTTTTAATATTTATTTAATAACATTTATCGGTTTACCATTTAAATAAGCTATTAGATTGTCTTTGACAATAATAGCTCTTTTTTCTAAGGCTTCATAACTGCTAAAAGCAATGTGAGGAGTAGTTAGGCAGTTTTTACAATTTAATAAAGGATGACTTAAATCTATTGGTGGCTCCATTTCGTAAACATCAATACCAGCTGCTTTAATTTTTTCATCATTTAGTGCTTTAGCTAAAGCTACGCTATTAACAATTGGTCCTCTAGCAGTATTGATAAGGATTGAATTTTTCTTCATTAAAGCTATTTTTTCTTCATTAATTAAATTTATAGTATCTTCATTTTGGGCTAAATGAATGGAAACAATGTCACAAGTTTGTAATAATTCATCCAATTCTAAGTATTTAAAATTTTTATTACGACTATTTTTTGAATAGTAATAAACATCACAATCAAAAGCTTTGGCAATGGTGGCTACTTTTGTTCCTATTGTTCCTAGACCAACAATGCCAAATTTTTTATTAGCTATTTCATTAGCTGACAAAACTGTTTTTGCACCATTTCTAATTGCTAGATTATGTTCATTAATATGACGATAGATATTGATGATAAGACCAAATACTAATTCAGTTACAGCATTTGTTGAATAACCAGCACAATTAGAAACTAAGATATTATTTTGATTGCAATAATCCATATCTATATGATTGAAACCAGTAAAAGCAACACAGATGTATTTTAGATTAGTGCATTTTTCTAAGACATTTTTGGATAATTTGATATTAGTTAAAACAATAATATCGGCCATTTTACATCTTTCAATCAAAGTATCTTCATCTTCTTTTCTATCAGAATAAAAGGTGATTTCATGTTCTTTAAAGATTTCAGCAAGTAAATCTTCCAATTTTTCCTGTTTGATGCCTAAAGGTTCGATAATTGAAATTTTCATAGTTAGTACCTCTTTCTTTCACTATAATAA
>JAAZKG010000065.1 GCA_012799935.1 Erysipelotrichia bacterium
TTCTATGAGTTTGATGAGTTTAAACGTATATTCAACAATAAGGATTTAGAAACAGCTCAAAAACTAAATGCTCACACCCTAGTGGTTAATGAAGTCTTAGAAGAAGCACTAGCTACTGCTGGAATTATATTTGAAGATTAAAAATAAAACTGGAAAAATCAATTTCCAGTTTTTTTATATTCTTTCTAACATTTTTTCTAATTGCTCTGGCTCAAAGCCATTATACTCTCCGTTATCATGGTAAGCTTTTTTGCTACTCATATGGATTTGTTTAATACCAGTTAAATCTAAGATTTCCCTAACATTTTCTACTCTTACTCCTCCACCAGGTAATATTTCGATTTTATCACCATATTTTTCATGTAACTCTTTTAATAGTTGGCACCCTTGCATAATATCATATCCTGAATGTCCATCAGTAAGAACTCTATCGACTTTTGTTTCAATCAATACTTCAATTGCTTGATAAGGGTCTTTGGTCATATCAAAGGCTTTATGAAAAATAGCTTCTTTTCCATAAGACTTGATTAATTTTACTATTTTTTCAGTCCTTTCTTTATCAACTGTATTATCTTTATTTAAAAATCCAAAAACAATACCATCAGCACCATTTTCTAATAAGATTTTTGCATCTTCCAGCATAATCTCATAAGCTGTTTCACTATAATTAAACCCAGCAGTTCTAGTTCTAGTCATACAAACAATAGCTGCATCAGTTACTTGTTTTGCCTTTTTTAATGTTGCAACAGTAGGAGTTAATCCCCCTAGTTCCATACCACTATTTAATTCAATTCTGTCAATTGGAAACTTAGCTGCTCCAACTACATCATCAATACTTCCGCAACAAATTTCAATCTTAATATTATTTACCACGATTTTACCTCCCTTTCATTACTTTATATTGTATAATAGTTTCATGATTAAAGGAATTATTTTTGATTACGACAAGACATTATACTCTCACGAGTTAAAGTTTGTGCCTAATTTAACTCTGAAAACTTTAAGAAAATTGAAAGAAAATGGCATCAAACTAGCATTATGTACTTCTAGAGAACGATTCGAACTAGAAGATTTAGATGAAGAAATTGCAGAAATGATGGATTTGATTGTTGCTGGTAATGGTTCAACTATCATTAAAGATGGAAAAATCATTGAGAAAAACATTATGCCTGATTCTGCAACAAAAACTATTATCAATTATTTAAATGATAATAATCTTGCTTATCATTATACAGATGTTGAAGGAAATGTTCACTTTGTCAATCGCTTTAAAGAAGGCTTATTGAAAAATTTTTATCAAGGTAATTTATCTGAGTTTATTTTTAAAGATTTTACAGATGAGCAATTATTAAATATTCAGGTTTACTTTCCAACTGAAAGACAACTTAAAGAAATTAACTCACTGGCACCAGAAATATCTTCTACTCAAATATTTTGTGGTCCACAACTGGCAAAAAAAGGTATTGATAAAGGCTATGGAGCAAGACTATTTATGCAGATGTTTAATCTTACTAAAGAAGAAACTGTCTCTGTTGGTGATGCTTTATCTGATATACCGATGTTTAAAGAAACAGCTATTTCAATTTCTACCCTCGATGCCAGTGAAACGGTTAAGCTGGCAAGCA
The DNA here is from genome assembly GCA_012799935.1 of Erysipelotrichia bacterium. Classification (GTDB taxonomy): domain Bacteria; phylum Bacillota_I; class Bacilli_A; order Erysipelotrichales; family Erysipelotrichaceae; genus UBA1783. Next base: position 1,626 of record JAAZKG010000065.1, read on the forward strand.
CTCATATCATGCCACTGACAATTGAAGAAGGTGGTCTTAACAGAATACTAATTCAATTAGGCATCGTAGAAAAAGAACCTTATGATATCAAAATCTTTTTCTTGGACATTGATAACACTATTTATGATCATTCAATTAGACAGGTAAGAGAATCTACTTTAGATGCTTTAAAACAACTAAAAGCCAAAGGTTATAAACTATTCCTAAATACCGGAAGATCATTTGATGAAGTACAATCAGTTCCTCAGGAAGTACGTGATATGGTGGATGGTATGGTTTGTTCAAATGGCGCAAACTATATTTTCAATGGCAAGCACTACTTTAAACCGATTGATATTGAAGCATCTAAACCATTAACTGACTTTTTCAAAAAGCACGATATGTATTTCCGTTATGTCACAATTGATAACAAAACATATTACAGCAAGTACCATGAAAGACTGGAAAGACTTAAAGTTTATTACCAAATGGAATTGCCAATTAAAGAATATGAAGACGAACAGTTAATTCAATTTATCTTTCATTCAAGTGATGAATCATTGGAAGAAGAAATATCGTATTTAGCTAGAAACTTACAAAGAACAAGAATTTCCAGCGGTAATGAAGTAGCACGAAAAGGTGTTACTAAAGCTTCAACAATGCTTAAAATAGTTGAACTTCTTGGTTTGAAACCAGAAAACATCTGTGCTGTTGGTGATAGTAACAATGATACCGAAATGTTAAAAGCTGCTAGACTTTCAATTGCGATGGGTAACGGATGTTTAAACTGTAAAAAAGCAGCAACCTTCATTTGCCCAGATATCAGAGAAGATGGTTTTGCTAGAGCTTTGAGACATTTCAAACTCATTGACTAGATATAAATTATTTGCTAACAAAAAATAAAAGGTTAATATGGATAAAACTTATTAACCTTTTTACTTCCATTTATTTATGTAAAACACCTAGTATTGTCATTAACATTATAAACCAACATCTATAACAACACTTATTTTAGATTCATCATCTACATCTAATCCTGCCTCCAGTTCAATTAAAATATGCCATTGTGCCATATCACAGGTACCTATTTCCGGAACTATTCTTTCAATATTAACTACTAATGTTCCATCCTCAAGATATGAAAGTTTATTAACTTTATGACGATTAGATCCACTACCCTCTTCAAGTAAAATTATTAAAAGAATTTTATTTTCAAAATAAGTATTATCATATCTACTGCAAGCATCAAGAAATCCCGTTTTATCATCAGAAAAACCACTATTATAACCAAGGTTATACTTATCTTTGTTTGCCTTATAATAATCACTTAGTTCCTCAACTGAGCGGATAACCTTAACAATTGGATAATTTATACCCTCATGATATCCATCAGTTCTTATATACTGTACCTCAAATAGAATATCTTCTTCAAACAATGGGTTAAAATCAATAATCTTATTATCTGGCTGATAGTTTCCATCGCCTTTTTTCAAACGAATTACAAAATAAGCATCAGTTGTCATAGGATATGATTCTCTTATTTCACCATGCATTACAAGTAGTTCATCTCCATTTAAATAGCCTTCAAAAAGATTATTGCTTTTGCTGGTGTCATAAACAACCACTGCCACATTATTTTCATTTATTAAATAGGTTAATTCATCTTTAAAATATAATTTGCCAACAGTAAAACTATAACCTTTAACTAGCATAATTCCAATAACTGCCAATACAACTATAAAGCTGAGAATAAAAAATCTGAAAAAAATACCAACAGGTGAATTTGATTTTCTTTTTTTCATAACAACACCTTTCTTTCTTCTATTATATAACTTTTAATCTTTGCAGTTAATTTATTTTTTCTTTTTTATGTTATCCAATAGTGGTACCAATAAAGCCGCTACAAAGCCTCCTGAAAAACCATTGTTATAAAGATTCATTCCCCCATGTAAGCCTAGTAAATTACCTACTAAAGAACCATGCAAAAAGCCTGCTAATATTCCTGCTGGTATACCATAACAACCTGCAATAGGAGCAAGTGTTGTTGAAAATAATGCATTAATCATACATACAGTATCCGACATTGAACGACCTGCAAGTAAATACGCAAAAACAACTCCAATTATTATAGGTAAAGTATTAAACAAGTGCTTAGATAAAGCAGAAAAACCAACCACAGTTAATATTGCTCCTACCACTAATCCATTTAATGGAGCCTTAAAAACTAATGCTAAAGTTGTCATGCTTATTCCCATAACTCCCATATTTATAATTGCCAAGTCAAAACCCTCACTAACAACAAAATCAGTTCCAGGCTTACCCGAGTATTTTAAAATCTTGACATAATCTTTAATTGTTTTCTTTCCACTTAAATACCCTACTACAATCATAGAAAAGAAATATATATAAATGAATATCACAACTCTAATATCTGATTTAGTAGTAAGTTGTCTAACTATAGAGTGATCATAACCTATTAACCTAAACAAAGACATAAATATAACACCTATAACTCCTGAAGTAAA
>JAAZKG010000066.1 GCA_012799935.1 Erysipelotrichia bacterium
AAACGTTGTCTTCCTGTATAAAATGGATGACAGTTTGAACAAGTGTCAACCTTGATTTCTTTTTTAGTAGAATGTGTTGAGAATTCTGTTCCACAAGAAGCACAAGTAACTGTTATTTGGTAAACGTCTGGATGAATATCTTTTTTCATAATACAATCTCCTTTCGCCTTGGATTACATGTGAATCCAAAGTAAGTGCTTTAACATATTAACATAGTTAATAGGCTTTTTCAATACTTAAATTGTTAATTTTCTATTAAAAATAAGTTTTTCAATCAATAATTTCACGATAAATATCAGCGCCTAAAGCTGATAATTTAGCAACAATATCCTCATAACCACGATCAATATGATAGATGTCATGGATGGTAGTAGTGCCATTGGCAATTAATCCAGCAACAACTAGGGCTGCTCCACATCTTAAATCAGTAGCTTTAACATCACAACCAGTTAGTTCTGTTGGCCCTACAACGGTTGCTGAAGGAGTTGCGGTAATAATATTAGCTCCCATTTTATTTAGTTCATGGCAATGTTTAAATCTTTCAACATAAATAGTTTCAGTAATTTTGCTATTGCCTATTGCTTGAGTTAACAAGGCTGTAAGTGGGGCTTGTAAGTCAGTAGCATAACCAGGAAAAGGCATAGTTTTAATGTTTGTGCTTTCATAAGGTTTATCGTTTTTGGTGATTTCAACTTGGTCATAAGAGAAAGAAATGTTGACGCCTATTTCTTTTAATTTAGAAATTAATGAATCTAAATGATAAGGAATAACGTTATCTATAATTACATGTTCACCCATGGCAGCAGCCAAAATAATATAAGTTCCAGCTTCAATTCTGTCAGGGATAATTTCATGAAAACAGCCTTCTAGTTTTTCAACACCATCAATAACGATATTACTTGTTCCCCCACCTCTGATTCTAGCTCCCATTTTATTTAACATGTTGATACAATCAATAATTTCTGGCTCCCTAGCAGCATTTTCAATAACTGTTTGACCTTTAGCATAAACAGCAGCCATCAAAATATTAATGGTGGCTCCAACAGAAGCAAAGTCTAAATAGATTCTTGTGCCAATTAATTCATCGGCGCTAAGAATATAGTTGCCATTATCATATTCTATTTTAGCCCCTAAAGCTTCAAAACCTTTGATGTGTAAATCAATAGGCCTAGGGCCTAGATTACAGCCACCAGGCATTCTAATAACCACATGTTTATATTTTCCTAGCAGGGAACCCATAAAGTAATAAGAAGCTCTGAGTTTGCTAACAGCATCAATTACTAAAGGTTTATTGACCATATTTGTTGTATCAATAACGATTTCATCAATGTTTGGTGAAGTTACTTTTACATTCATGTATTCTAAAATTTCTTCTAAACTTTTAACATCTGAAATATCTGGAATCCCAACAATCTTAACTCTTCCATAAGCTAAAACAGCAGCTGGTATTAAAGCTACCGTGGCATTTTTAGCTCCCGAAACTCTGATGGTTCCATTTAGTGGTTTTCCACCATTTATTTTAATTACTTCTTCCATAATTAATCACCATAAATAGTATATAATAATTTTCAATGTGATACAATTAATTAAAGAGGTGAAGTAAATGAACGACCAGAAAAAAATAATAATGTTTTCTATAACTAACCTGCTGAATTATATTGCTGAAGGGGTAGGTTATTGTATGCTGATTGCCTACTTAATAACGATAGGTTATACAGCAACACAAAGAAGTATAATGTTTTCTTTTGGAGCTTTATTGTCAATGGTTGTCCAGTTTTTAGTTGGGTATCTATGTGATAAAAATAAGACTGTAAGAAGATATGTTATTTATGGCTATATCATCTATTCGATATTGGTACTAGCTTTGTATAGTTACAATACTTACAATTTTTATGTCCACCTTGTTTTAGTGTCTTTAAATACAGTGATGTTTAGGGTTAATATGGGATTATTAGATTCGTGGGTCTTAGAAAGTGGAGAATATTGTAAAACGAATTATGGTTTTATCAGGGCTTTTGGTTCAATTGGATGGGTAATTGGATCTTGGCTTACTGCCGTTGTTATTGATTATTTAGGCTATATTTATATTGGAGTAGTTTTTACATTGATAAATCTTGTTTTAATTATAATCAATTTAAAAATGGATGATGTTGTAAAAGAAAGTCAGGAAAAAATAGATTTAAAATCAGTAGGAAAACTTTTTGAAAATAAAGGCTATGTGTATTTGATTATATTAATGTTTTTCATCTTTATGATGCAAACAGCTTTAGACTATACCATAGTAAGTAAGTTAGACTCTTTAAAAGCTAGTAATGCTCAAATAAGTTATTACTGGATGATAACAGGAATTATTGAATTGCCAATGTTCTTTTATGGCGCTAAAGCAGTCAAAAAATTTGGGGCAATTCCACTATTAGTAGTATCAATTCTCTCTTATGGATTAAGATTCTTCTTGTATGGTTTTTCAGTAAGCGTAGTACAAGTTCTAACTATTTCCTTATTGCAGATTACTTGTTTTCCGGTTATGAATGTAGTTTCCAAGCAGTTAATAGATAATGAATCTCCAGCCAGTTTAAAAAGTAGTGGTCAACAGGTTGGTTTGGCGCTTTATTCATCAGTCAGCGCTTTAATAGCGCCGCTTATAACAGGTGTACTTGAAGATGTATTTAGCATAAATATTGCCCTATTTGTAATAGGAAGTTTTGCCATATTTTCACTACTATTTACGACTTTTTATGTTCGAGAAAAGAAAAAACAAGCTTTATTTAGCAGATAAATACTATCTTGTTAATTAGTTCTTGAAAACCTTTTCAAAATATAATAAAATCAAGTTAGATTAAAAATTTTTAGATTAACAAGGAGGTTTTAATAATATGACAGAAGTTAAGGTTTTAGTTATTGATCCAGTAGGACTACACGCACGTCCAGCTACAGTTGCAGTAAATGCAGCAAGCAAATGTAAATGTAAAGTTACAGTTTCATATAAAGGACGTTCAGTTGATATGAAATCAATTATGGGTGTTATGTCTTTAGGTATCCCTACCCAGTCTGAAATCATAATTACTTGTGATGGGGAAGGCGAAGAAGAAGCTATCAATTCTATCGTTGAAACATTAAAGGCTCAAAAGGTTATCGGATAATTAAGAAAACAAAGGGAAGGGATGCTTCCCTCTTTTTAAATTAGGAGAAATGATAATAATGAATATAGAAAAGAAATATTTGAAATGGTTAAACCATCCTTTTATGGATGAAGATTTAAAACAAGAATTAGAAAATATGGATGAAACTCAAAAAAAGGATGCTTTCTATAAAGATGCTGAATTTGGCACTGCTGGAATGCGTAATATTTTGGGTGCTGGAACAAATAGATTAAATGTTTATACTGTTAGAAAAGCAACAGTTGGTTTTGGCAATTTTTTAAACAGAAAAGAAGGAGAAGTATCAATTGCTATTGCTTATGACAATAGATACAAATCTACTGAGTTTGCGATGGAATCAGCAAGAATTATGGCTTCTTTAGGTATAAAGTCATATGTTTATAAGACACTTAGAACAACTCCACAACTGAGTTTTACTGTTAGACACTTAAATTGTGATGGTGGAATTATGATTACTGCCTCACACAATCCAAAAGAATATAATGGATACAAAGTATATGATAAAAATGGTTGTCAATTAATTCCAGAATTGATTGAAGGAGTAATTGAAGAAATTGGTAAATTAGGGGGGGACTTTATTGAAGCGCCAAAACTAACTGACCAGCAAGAAAAACTTATCAATTTTGTTGGCAAAGAAGTGGATGAAGCTTATTTAAATGAAGTTTTAAAAATACAATTAAATCCAGATCTTTCTAAAGATGATTTTAAGGTTGTATATACTCCACAACATGGAACAAGTTTAAAGCCAGTTAAAGCCTTATTTGAAAAGGTAGGATACGATACGGTTTATGTTGAAGAACAATGCACATTTGACCCTGCTTTCTCAAATACTTTGGTACCAAATCCCGAAGATCCAGATGCATATATTTTAGGCATTGAATATGCTAGAAAAACAAATGCTGACATTGTTTTAGCTACTGATCCTGATGGAGATAGATTAGGAGTAGCAGTAAAAGATGGTAATGACTATACTTTAATGACTGGAAATCAAACTGGTTCAGTATTAATTGAATACATTTTATCTCAAATGCAACAAAAAGGTATTATGCCTGAAAATCCAGTAATGTTTAACACCGTTGTTACTTCAGATTTAGGCGAGATTATCGCTAAGGAATATGGAGTAGAAACAGAAAAAACCTTAACAGGCTTTAAATATATTGGGGATAAGATTGAAGGATATAGAATCAGTAAAGAAAAGAATTTTGTCTTTGGTTATGAAGAAAGTTATGGCTATTTGGTTAAAGAATTTGTCAGAGATAAAGATGC
>JAAZKG010000067.1 GCA_012799935.1 Erysipelotrichia bacterium
CACCACCCATAAATACTATTTCTTTAATATTATCAGCTATTTTTGGTTCTATTCTTAAAGCCATTGCTAAGTTGGTCATTGGACCAGTAATTACCATCGTGATTTTCTCTTTGGCTTCCAATAGTGTTTCAACTAACCAACAAACAGCATTTTGCTTTTCAGCTTTTATGGTAGGAGTTGGCAAAGGTAAGTGATCATGGTGGTAGGTAATCTTAGGTTCAATACCACCTTCATCTTTCACCCCAGTAAATCCAGTATATTTTCCTCTTCTTGATGGCAAAAGTTTAGTAACCATGCTTTCTTTACAACCAGCATACACTTTAACATCACTATTTAAAGCTTCAACAACCGCTAAGGTATTTTCAGTAGTAAAATTTAAAGCCTTATTACCAGCTACAGTACAAATGCCTACTAAATCTATTTTTTCTGATAAGATAGCCATCATCACAGCAATTGCATCATCACTTCCAGTATCACAATCTATGATTACTTTGACTTTTTCTTCCATAGTTATCCAATACCTTTCTATTTCTTTATCCCCAATTTTAATTGTTGAATCATACTTGCCATTATTGGCTAAAATAATTTTCTTACTAGCAATATTATCTCTATAACAACTAATCCTTACTTTTGTAATTTTAATACTTTTACAATACTCTAAAACTAGAGATAACATCTTTTTGCCATAACCTTTATTTCTATATTTTGGACAAATGCTATAACCGATATGTCCACCAACAAGCATTAGTGACTCATTAAGCTTTCTTCTAACATTTGCCATACCAATTACTTCTTTACTACCATTTATTAAAAGTAATTGATCAGCATTGACTAAACCTGTCTGTTTAGTTTCTATGTTTTCCATCTTGTGACAATAAGCTAGCCACTCATTGATATTATCATATTTATCCAAATTACTACAGCCATCAAAACTACTATTTGATTTTAACATTTCTTTTCGATAGCTTTCAATTTGATTTAAGTATTTGCTACTAGCTTTTTCTAATCTAATTTCTAGCATACTTTAATTCCCATTTAAAATTATCGTGGTCGATGAATACATTATTATTTAAATCAATATTTTCTTCATTTTCTTTTTTAATAATTTTATGAGCAGTAATTTCATCAAATAATTTCTCAACAAGCTTTTCTTCAAAACTGCTTACCAAATAATAACATTTCCCTTGACCATATTTTTTTACCATAATAGCGCTATAATCTTTAAATAGCTGACTATGACTAAACTTATCTTTTACCGCAATTTCAGGATCTTTTAAATCATATTCTTTATATTTTTCAATTATCTGATCAAAAAAAGTAAAGTCGTAATGATTTTCTTTTAGTTCAAAAACATCCCAAGCAAAATCAGCAATTCTAATAATATTGTATCCTAATTCTTCGATATTTTTTAAATCTTCATCAATCAGCTCTAGTCCCCATTGTTTTAAATAATAGTCAACATCTAAATACATAATCCCTTCTCCTTGATATACTCTAAAGCTTCACTGACAGCACTTTCTTCGCAAGTTCTTTGACAAATATAGTCACAATATGGTTTTACTTCTTCAACCGTGTTTGCTACACCAATAAATAGTGATGAATATGGTTTCATTACTAAATCGTTATAATTATCAATAATACAAGCAATATACTTTTTATCTATCTTTAACTTATCAGCCAGCAATTTTAAGGCATATCCCTTGTTAATCCCCTTTTTATTGAATTCTAAATAGCGATTGGCAGAATAAGAAATATCAATATCATCAAAATCAACCATATCATTTTCTTCAATCATTCTTAAAAATTCAATATTGCTTTCAGTAAAACCAATTTTGATAATTGGTTCATTTTTTAAAAAATCGATATCAGGTTTTTTAAAAGGTGTTAACATAACTGCTCCACTTAAATAATCTATTTCTTCTTGATTAAGATTATATGTATAAATCTTATCAATTGTGAAAATATGAATTACAATATCGTATTTTAACCCGATATTAAACAATCTTTGCGCTGTTTTAAAAGGTAAAATAGTCAGACTAATTATTTCATCATTTTCACAATTAACAATCGTTGTACCATTGGAAGAAATAGCATATTGACCTTTTTTACCATATAAACCTAATTGTTTTAAATAAGGAATAACATCTTGATAAGCTTTTCCACTAGCTAAAACAAACTTTATATCTTCATCTAGAGCTTTAATACTATTTTCATCTTCTTTGGAAATTTGTTTGTTGCAGTTTAACAGTGTTTCATCCAAATCACAGGCAATAATTTTATACATATAAAAACCTCTATTACAATTCTATCATAAAAGAGGCTTTTTTACTTTTTATAATATTTCAATTAATTCTTCAATTTTAAATATTCTTTTAGTTGAATCTAAATTATATTTCCCATCATCACACCAAATCCAAATTGGTTTAATTTTAGCATTATACGCTCCCAAAACATCATTATAAAACGAATCTCCAACATAGATTGCTTCATGTGGTAATACATTTAATTGTCTTAATGATTCTTCAAAAATTGATACATCTGGTTTGTGTTGACCAAATTCACCTGAAATAATAATACTGTCAAAGTAATGACGAATATTAGTGCTATCAATTTTAAAATTTTGTCCTTTCTTTGTACCATTAGTAATAATTCCTAACTTATATTTATCTTTCAAATAATCTAAAGTTTTTAAAGTATTTTCAAATAATGGTTCATAAATACCTAAGTTTTCAATCCACCAGTTGAGAAAGTGATCATAGTCAATTTCATAACCATGTTTCTTATTAAATCTTTCAAACATATATTTTTTATTACTAGCACCAGATTCATCCCATAGCATTAATTCTTGAACAAGAGCTTCAAAATGCACCTCATCAACCTTTTCTTTAATAACAAAGTTTTTAAGATAGACTCTATAAGCACTGCAAGCTCCTTTTTCTCTGTTAGCTAAAGTCCCATCATAATCAAATATTACTGCTTTTATCATATCACTTTACTCTCCTTATTTAATTTGAATATATTTTCTATCATTTAAAGATGTAATATGGTCATTTTGTATATTGTTCTAATCTCTTCTTTTTGACCGTAACTAGGTAGAATCAATTTCAACACCAGCTACTGAAAAAGTAACCATTATGAACTAACTGATGATAACATCTCAATTTTTCATCTCAAAAATCTTTCTCAATATCTCTATGGAAGGTAATAATACGATGATTTAACTCTATTAGCATATTTTCTAAATGTCTAACAAAAGCTACACTTCTATGTCTTCCACTAGTACAACCAATAGCAACTACTAACTCATTTTTCCCTTCTTCTACATAATGTGGCAAACCATATTTAATAAAATCAAATATCTTTTGAGCAAAAATCTCTGATTGATTAAATGAAAAAACATAATCATAAACATTATCATCTAATCCTGAATTCATTTTTAATTCAGCAATATAAAATGGATTTGGTAAGCATCTAACATCATAAACCAAGTCAGCTTCCAAAGGCAAACCATTTTTATAGCCAAAAGAAATAAGTTTAATAGTTAAGCTTTTATAACCATCTTGTTTAAAAGAATCTATTATATACTGCCTTAATTGAACAGGATTAAAATGAGTGGTATCGATAACGATATCAGCTTCATTTCTTACTCTTTTACAAAGTTCATATTCATAATCAATCGCACTTTCCAAAGTCGGATATTTTTGCGAAATGAGAGGATGTGATCTTCTAGTGTATTTGTAGCGACTTAAAACAGTATCTTTATCACAATCTAAAAAGATTAAAGTATATTCTATATTTTCTCTTTTTAAGTTAGCTATTTCACTTAATAAGGTATCATATAACTCATTACTTCTAACATCAATAACAACCGCTAGTTTCTTATTGACATTTAATTTACTAACCGCAACTAGTAATGCTGGCGGTAAATTATCAATACAATAATAACCAATATCTTCTAAGGTCTTTAAAAAGACTGATTTACCAGCACCTGATATCCCTGAAACTACTAAAACAGACACACTAATCACCTCTTATAAATTATAACACATTCTTTTTTAGATAATTCGTTAACAAAAAAAGAAGTTGATTGAATTCAATCATTTATCAACTTCTTGATCTTGTTTTTTTATTATTATTCTTTTAGTTAACCACTTTTTTATATTTTGGTTATATTCTTTACGGTTTAAGAAATAATTGCCTAATAGAAACAAAAATGACATGATTGTAAAAATTCTAAAAGATGATACTAGACTCTCCAGTACATACTCAAATTGTTCTATTGGTCGATTAGTATAAGCATAATAAATTGAATTTATCAAAACAAATAAAACCAAACAATCAATAAATGTTTCAAATCTTTTTTTAAAAGTAACTTTCTTTTCCATATAATCAGCTCCTATAAATAATTTAAATATTTTTCAACTTTTTTATTATATACTTTTTTATACATCGTTTCAATAAAATACACAAAAACCGCGAAAACCTAC
>JAAZKG010000068.1 GCA_012799935.1 Erysipelotrichia bacterium
AATAAAAGGTGATTTCATGTTCTTTAAAGATTTCAGCAAGTAAATCTTCCAATTTTTCCTGTTTGATGCCTAAAGGTTCGATAATTGAAATTTTCATAGTTAGTACCTCTTTCTTTCACTATAATAATAAATGCACATTAATGTGCACTTATTTTGATAATAGTAGGGAATCATTATCTAAAGTTCCATTAGATAATTCATTGAATTTTTTAATCAAGTCTTCTTTTGTTAAAGAAGCTTTTTCTTCGCCTTTAACATCTAAAATAATAACACCATCATTCATCATGATTAAGCGATTGCCATGATCAATAGCATCCTGCATATTGTGAGTAATCATTAAAGTTGTTAAATTATTTTCACTGACTAACTGATCAGTTAAGTCCAATACTTTTGTAGCTGTAGAAGGGTCTAAAGCAGCAGTATGTTCATCTAGTAACAGTAATTTTGGTTTTTGCAAAGTAGCCATTAACAGTGTTAATGCTTGTCTTTGACCACCGGATAATAATCCTACTTTAGTAGTTAAACGCTCTTCTAAGCCTAGATTTAAAGTCTTAAGTTTTTCATAATAGAATTCACGCTCTTTTCTAGTAATTCCTATTTTAAGGCCTCTAAATTTACCTCTTCTATTAGCTAGAGCAAGATTTTCTTCAATCCACATATCAGCAGCAGTACCCATTAAAGGATCTTGAAAGACCCTGCCAATATATTTTGCTCTTTGATATTCACTCATTGAAGTTACATCAATATCATCAACAGATATTTTCCCTTCATCAACAAACCAAGTTCCAGAAATAGCATTAAGCAGTGTACTTTTACCAGCGCCATTAGAACCGATAACAGTTACAAAATCACCCTCATTTAATTGCAGCGATAGGTTTGAAATGGCAGCTTTTTGATTGATTGTACCAGGGTTGAAAGTTTTAGAAATTTTTTCAATTTTTAACATTCTGCTTTCCCCCTTTCTTAATATTTAAATTAGGAATTGCCAAAAAGATTGTAACAATAATAGCAGTAAATAGTTTTAAATCGTTTGAGTCAATTCTTAACCACAAGATAAATACCATTGCAGCATAGTAGATAATACCACCAATGATAACTGAAGCTAAACGAGTATAGAATGAACAACCTTTTTTAAAGATAAAGTTGATTACTACTTCTCCAATAATAATGGCTGCTAAACCAATAACTATTGCTCCTCGGCCCATATTAATATCAGCGAAACCTTGATATTGAGCCATCAAGCCACCAGCCAAAGCAACAATTCCATTTCCAATTCCAAAGCCAATAACTTTCATATTGTTGATATTAATGCCTTGAGCTAAAGCCATATTGTTATTGTTGCCAGTAGCTCTAATTGCTGAACCTTGCTCAGTCCCAAAGTACCAATACAGTACAATAATATGAACAATCGAAAGAATAATTCCAATCAAAATAGCATTTGGAACATCTCTCATTGAAATTAGTAAGTTGAATCTGTCAGGGTTAGCACTGACATTAGCACTCATATTCATAATATGTAAGTTGATAGAGTATAGACCAAACTGCACCAAGATACCGGCTAATATTGCTGGTATCTTGAGCTTGGTATGGATTAGACCTGTAACTACACCAGTTAAAATCCCTACAAGGAAGGAAATAAGCAAAGCGAGTATGGGATTTACACCGGCTAGTATACACATGATAGTGACAGCTCCTCCGGTTGTAAAGGAACCATCAACTGTTAAGTCTGATACGCTTAATACTCTAAATGTTATATAGATACCTAAGGCCATAATACCCCAAATTAAACCTTGGGCCACACCTCCAGGAAGTCGATATAACAGATTTGATAAAGTAATCATAAATAATTATTCTCCAATTGGTATAAATTCACTTGGCATTTTCATATTTAAGTCTTCGCAAATTTCTTTGTTATATTTTTTGACAGGATTAGGGAAGTATTCGATTGGCATTTCTTCGATTTTGACTTCGCCTTTTAAAAGTTTGATAGCCATATTACCAGTTGTTACTCCTAAGTCATAGTAATTGATAGCCAGTGAAGCAACACCACATTTTAAACAAGTATTTTCTTCGCCACAGAATACTGGTACACCTGCAGGACGAGTAACACTATCGATAATATCAGCACTGCTAGCAGCCTTATTATCGGTAGGTATATATAGTGCTTCACATTCATCAACTGCTTGGCCTGTTACTAAGTATATATCATTTGAGTCAGTGAAAGCGAATGTTTTAACAGTAACACCTTTATTTTCTAAGTAGGTTTTTACAACTTTAACTTGATAAATTGAATTAGCTTCACTTGAACAATATAAGATACCTACAGTTTTAATATCTGGTAAAATATCTATAATCATTTGAGCTTGTTCTTCAAGCGGTGCTAAATCACTTGTTCCAGAAACATTGAAACCAGTTAAACCATTAAAATTTTCAATATTTAAAGCAACACCATATTCAGTAACAGAAGTTCCCAAAATAGGAATAGTTGTAGTAGCTGCAGCAGCAGCTTGTAAAGCTGGAGTAGAGTTAGCTAATATCATATCTACACCATCAGCCACAAAACCATTACAGATGGTGGCACAAGTAGCTGGATCTCCAGCAGCATTGCCATCGATAAAGACTAATTTGTCCTTTCCAAACTCTGCAATCAGAGCATCTTTGAAACCTTGAGTGGCAGCATCTAGTGCTGCATGAGCTTCGATTTGACAAATCCCAATAATGATTTTTTCATCTTCTTTTTTTCCAATGTTACATGCTGTCATGGTCATAGCTAGTAAAACAGTTAGGATAATGGTAAGTAGTTTTTTCATATAAAATTTCCCCTTCAAATAAAAACTGCCCTATTGGCAGTCAAATTAATCTTTTCACTATTAACAGAAATAAAGTCGCCAACGTACACTAAAACATCTTACTTTTAAAGTAAAAGAAGAAGAAGTAAAAGTATGCGTTGTTGAATAAAGCTGTTTTCATAGTAAATCTCCTTATGTTCATTAGTTTACTATCTAAAATTAGTAAAGTCAACGATTTATGAAAAGTTTTATAAAAAATTTCAAAAATACATGAAAATATTTTCAAAAGCAGCAAGATGTCTAATAAAGACATCTTGTATGCTTATTTTTCTATTGCGATATAATCTTCTGGAACAACAATTCCTAATAATTCACAAATTTCTTTATTGTATTTTTTAACTGGATTAGCAAAGTATTCAATTGGCATTTCTTCAATTTTAGCTTCACCTTTTAAAATCTTAACTGCCATTTCACCTGTAGTGACACCTAATTCATAGTAACTAATTGAAAGAGTAGCAACACCGCAAACAGCACAAGGGTTTTCCTCACCACAGAAGACTGGTACTCCAGCTGGACGACAAACACTATCAATAATTTCAGCACAACTTGCTGCTTTGTTGTCAGTAGGAACATAGATTGCATCGCTTTGTTCAATGGCTTGAGTTGTTACCAAGTAAATATCATTTGAATCTGAAAAAGCAAACTCAATAACAGTAACACCTTTACTTTCTAAGTAATCTTTAACTACTTTAACCTGGTAAACTGAATTAGCTTCACTTGAAGAATATAAAATACCAACAGTTTTAACATCTGGTAAAATATCTAAAATCATTTGAGCCTGTTCATCTAATGGTGCTAAATCACTTGTTCCTGAAATATTTGTGCCAGTTAAACCATTAAAATTTTCAATATTTAAAGCGACACCATATTCAGTAACAGAAGTACCTAAAACTGGAATAGTAGTAGTAGCTGCAGCAGCTGCTTGTAATGAAGGAGTAGCATTAGCTAAAATCATGTCTACACCATCAGCCACAAAACCATTACAAATGGTGGCACAAGTAGCAGGATCTCCAGCAGCATTACCATCAATAAATACGACATTTTCTTTACCTAATGCCGCAATCACAGCATCTTTGAAACCTTGAGTAGCAGCATCAAGAGCCGCATGAGCTTCAATTTGACAAATTCCTATAACGAATTTTTCATTTTCTTTTTGATTACAACCCGTTAAGGATAAAATTAATAATAATGATAATAAAAGAGTAAATAGTTTTTTCATAAGTGTTTCCCTCCAAATAAAAACTGCCCTATTGGCAGTCCCTAAACTTTTTTTATAAACAAAAAATGCCTTGCCAACGTAACAAAAATATTACCTTTTACTGTAATAGTAGTAATAGTAGTTAGCGTTGTAAGTCAAAACAGTTTTCATCTATAATCTCCTATTGCTCATAGTCTAAGGTATTTTTTTGCTAGTGTCAATCAAAATTTGTAAAAAAATATAAAAAAATTTCAAAATATATGAAAATATTTTCATAAATTAATTTAGTTTTAATAAATATATTAAAGAAATTGTTAGTTTGTTGTAATAATTTTAAAAGAAATATTATAAAATAGTTACATATATTTTACTTTCAAAAGTAAAAAAATAATGAAGTTTAAACACTCTATTTTAAAAACAAGTGATGAAGGCATCACGTTTTTCTGGTTAATATTTTAATTTTAAAGTCAAGGAGGAAAGACCATGGGTTTATTTGATTTTATGAAATTCGAAATTGATGGTGATAAGTTGATAAAATATGAAGGAAGTGACAAACTTATTAATGTACCCAAAAAAGTCAAAACTATTGGACGTTATGCTTTTGCTGGCAGTGTATTTGTAGAAAATATAATTCTACCAGATTCAGTTACACATATTGAATCAAATGCTTTTGAATATATTCCAGTACAAAGAGTTTTTCTGTCAAAGAATTTAGAATTTATTGGTACAGAATGTTTCAAATATTGTAAAAATTTAACGGAAATCAGAATTCCGAGCAGTGTTAAAGAACTTAAAGATAGGGCTTTTGCAAACTGTGAAGCACTAAAGAAAGTCTATATTTCTGAAGGATGTGAAATAGGAGAAAATGTTTTTGAAGGATGCAGTGCTTTAGAAGAGATAACATTGCCTAATAAGTATTGGAACCAGTGGCAAAAAATAGGTTTATCTGAGGAATTTATGTATAGATATAAACCTGAAATGTTTATAGAAAAAATTACTGATAGTAACAAACTAGCCTTGAATTATCAAACTCGCGCCAATTTACCGCTGTTAAACAAAAAGTATATCTTTTTGCATTATGCAATTGCTAATAAAGTAAAAGCTGAGCTTTTGGCTAAAAATATATTGGAATATGAAAATGGTGATAAATATGCTGTTTGGATGACAGATAATCCTATGGCAGTTTTTCGTGAGGAAAATAAACTTGAATTAAGTCAAATGGCGGTTTTTATTCCTTTAATTACTGAAGATTATTTAAAAATGAGTAGAAACTATGGTGTTGATGAAAAAGGATTATGTAAATTTTCACTTCAAAAACTCAATCAAAAAGTTACTGTTGTTATTCCAGTATTTATGGAAGTTGGTATTGAAAGTAATTTTAACGAGATGTTTGGCGATTTACATGGAATTTTTATTGGCAATCAAAATTTTCAGATGCCTCTACAAACTCTTTTAGAAAATGTCTTGGGAAGTGATAAATTAAATAAACTTATTAATAAGCAGGCTTTCTCAAAAGATTTGTTTTTGAGTTATCGTAAAAAAGATCGTCAGCAAGCTATAGAAATTATGAAACAGATTCATAATACCGACTATGGAAAAGATGCAGCTATCTGGTTTGATGATTTTTTAATGCCAGGAGAGGATTTTGGTCGGCAGATTCGTGAAATGCTGAAACAGGCAGATGCGATGATACTATCAGTTACACCAAATCTTTTAGAAAAAGATAACTATGTAAAAAATATAGAATATCCTGATGCAAAAGATAATTTGAACAAACATATTATTCCTGTAGAAGTTGTTACTACTGATTATCAGCAGTTGACAACTGATTTTCCAGGCATTGGAGAAGTAATTCCTATCAGCAATAAAGATAAATTAAATGAAAGTCTTCAAAATGTTGAATCTGGAAACAAGAAAAAAGAAAATAATCCATTTACAATGTATCTTTTAGCGATGGCTTTTCTTACTGGATATCGTGTAGAGAAAGATATGGAGCGTGGATTAAAACTGCTAAGAAATGCTGCAGAAAAGTCAGAAGTACACGCTTGTCGTCATTTAGGATTTTTACATTTATCTGGTAGAGGTGTTGTCCGTGATTTTAAACAGACAATACATTGGTATAACAAAGCCTATGAGCTTTATAAACAGCAGAAAGATCTTAAATCAATTTATGAATTGTTATATGGAGAAGATGGTCTGCTACTTCTTTATATGGCACAAGATGATGTACCAAAAGCTAATTCTTTGGGTAAGGAATTTCTGCAATTGCTTGAAGATAATTCAGCTGATGATGAAAATAAAGAAGAACGAATACTTTGGAAAGTTAGAGCACTTGCCCAAATCGGTGATATTCATTTTGATGTCAATCCATCAGAAGACAGACTTTATGAAGCGGGTAACTATAACATAACTGCTTTAGACTTATTGTTAGATTATAAAGGCGATTATCAAGATGAAGCAGATCGTTTACAAGGTTATGCGAGCTTTAATAAGGGTAATATTCTTTTGCGCCAGGGGAAAATTTTAGGAAAAGATTATTTGGAAATGTCAGAGACAATTTATCAAAAACTTGTTGATAGAAATCCATTACATCAGTATCGAAAAGAGTATTCTAGTGTTCTTAGTTCACTAGGTGTGCTACTTCGTGAGGAAGCTATTTATAAGTCTAGAAGCGATTTTACTAAGAGCATTGAATTTATGATTCCTGCTCAGGAAAGATTTCAAAAGGCACTAACTATTGACAGACAACTTGTCAAGGAAGCACCGACTATTAATAATCGTGAAAAACTGGCAATTGCACTTTATCATTGTGGTTTGGCAGCTGTTGATAATAAAGAATCGGCTTCAAATTTAAAAGAAGCTTTAGCAATCGTGGAAAAACTTATAGATGAGACAAAAGACAAAAACTTTAACCCATTATATAAATCAATCAGAAGTGTGATGAGAAGAAGATTTATCAGATGGTAATATCATAAGAAAAAAATTAAGCTACATTAGACAATACTCATTTTTCAATAAATAAACTGTTTTTTAGCTTAAGATAATAGCGCAAGTATGATGATACAACAGTAACTACTGCAGTTGCTATTTATCAGTCATTATAATAAATAATAAATAATGACAAAAAGAGATTTTTGGTCTCTTTTTTGTGTCAACAATATGGAAAAATGTCCCAAAATTAATATGACAATAATGATATTTAATGCTTTATTTCTAACTGTTTTACCGTTGACCAAAAAGATTTTCACTTAATTTTTTTTACACTGTTGACGAACTGCAATATTAGTAAATAACATTTTTTTAGAAATGAATAATATAATAAAATAAGTGAGTTAAAATAGAATTTGTAGTATTTCTGTTGCTATTTGTTAAGAACTTTTTAATCAATTCCATTATTTTTTTCATTACTTTCGTGTTCCATTTCTTTAAACATAATTCTTTTTAGTTTGTCTTGCATTGTTTCGGTAGCATTTTCGTTGAAGTGAACAATGACCTTATAAGTGTCTTTCCCGATTTTCTTAATTGTCTTTATTCCTGTATTCTGTTTTTTTTATTTTCTTGTATATTGTTTCCTCCATTTTTGTGCAATTAAAAAGCGATTAGATTGTTGATTTTCTAATCGCTGTTCGTCATTCTGATTGATTTAATGTATGTTTTACTTAAGTTTTACCTATTATAGTATCGTTCCCTCCGAAAGAATATCCACATATTTTTTATATACATATTGTCTGTATCTCTTCTTTTCCTCATCTACGAGTTTTAATATGCCAAGTTCTGTTAAGTTGTCCAAAATCTTATTTACGGTTGGCTTGCTGAGATCTAATAAATCTTTTATATCATCTGCTTCTATAAATGGATGTTTCAGTAAATAATCATAAACTGAAAGCAGATTTGATATATTCCCTTTAGAAAATGAATGAATTTTTTCCGTGTCATTCTTTTTGAGTTCAACAATTTTTTGAATTGACATAATAGCATCTTCAGATATTTCGCAAATACCTTCTATGAAAAATTTAATCCATTCTTCAAAATCTCCCTTGATACGAACATTATTGAGGAGTTCATAATATTTATTCCTGTTTTTTTTGAAAAAATAACTTAAATACAAAACGGGATATTCAATTAAACCTTGTTCTTTTAAAAATAAGATAATAAGCAATCTGCCCATTCTTCCATTTCCGTTTAAAAACGGATGTATCGTTTCAAACTGATAGTGAATTAAGGCAATCTTTATCAGATTTGAAATTGTGCTATCCTCGTGCATATATTTTTCTAAATCATTGAGGCAGATATCCATCTCACTTGGTGCAGGAGGAATAAAACTTGCGTTCTTTAGTGTTGAACCTGCATGACCTATCCAATTTTGAGATTTTCTAAATTCACCCAGCATTTTTTCTTCCCCTCTGATATTAGATAACAGCACTTCATGGGTTTCTTTAATCAATCTCATACATAAAGGCAAGTCACTCAGTCTTTTGAAAGCATAGTTGGTTGCTTTGATGTAGCTGACAATTTCTTTGGTATCTTTTATTTTTTCGTTTTTCCTGTCCTTTTGCAACACATCAACAAGGGAAGCCTGTGTCCCCTCTATTTGTGAGCTGATTACAGCTTCTTTCTGGACATACATGGATACGAAAAGGTCAATATCAGGAAGCGTAATCGCCATGCCGTCTAATCTTCCCAATAGTAGATATGCTCTATTTATCAATTTATTCATGTCATCATCTATATTTATTTTTAGGTCTTTTAGATTATGAGGAATAAAGCACTCGTAGTCACTCTGCATTCTCTTTAATATTCCAGCTCTGTTATTTTCCAATTTCAAGATTATCACCTCGTAAGTTAAATTTATTTTACTTAAAGTAAGTATACTCTTTCTAAGTAAAATTTTCAAGCATTTATTTTACTTGTATGCAATATTAGACTTCTAAGTAAAATTTCTTTTCAAATAGTGATTGGCTTTTTTGCGAGTGAATTTTTAGTTGGAGAAGAAGAATATGGATATATTAGTTACGTTTGATGAAAATTATATCCAACCATTCAAAACCATGTTAAAATAGCCTATGATTAATAACCCTAATCAAAACATTACCATTTGGTTAATTCATGATAGCATTGAGGAAAAGAAGTTATAGAATTTAATTTGTTTTTGTTTATCATATGGAGCAAAGTTTGAACATATTTGTATTTCTAAAAATTATTTTGAGGATGCTAAAATAACAAAACGATATCCACAATCTATGTATTATAAGTTATTAGCGCCTTTGATTTTGCCAGAAACCTTGGATAAAGTTTTATATTTAGATCCAGATACTCTAGTTATAAACAAATTGGATAGCCTTTGGAAAACAAAACTACTTGAAGAGAAGTTTTATGCAGCAGCATCTCATGCGATTGCTGGGTATCTGACAGATGATATCAATAAATTCCGTTTCAATACAGACCATTCGTATTTTAATACTGGGGTAATACTTATGGATCTTATAAAAGCGAGAAAAGTGGTAGATGTGGATGAAATAATAAAAACTGTCAACGAAAGCAAGGATATAGAGTTAATTTTACCTGATCAGGATATATTTAACGCCATGTATGGTAAATATACACTCGAAATCCCTGAGGAGCTATATAATTATGATGCAAGGCTTTACTTCGCATACCTTTTGAATAGTTCTAACCAGCATGATTTGAATTGAGTCATGTTAAACATCTGTATCCTTCATTTTTGTGGCAAGAAAAAGCCGTGGCTTTCTCAAGGATATTATATCTTTACAAGCCTTTATAAATATTTTATGTATAAATAAAAGTATTATTCAAAAATTGTAATTAATTAGAGATATTTGAAAAGGATAATATGTCATCAAAGACAAGATTAAAATTAATGCCTATTCTTTTTCATGACAGGTTTCACATTACCTTTACATATGAGGTTTTTTGAATTTTCCTTTTAATGAAATGTTTGATAGCGAGATTGACTACTGATAATTTTACATTTTGTCGATAAAACGATTGCATTATAAAAGATTATTTTTAAAAAAAGGAGCACATTATATGAGTATAGAAAAGTTATTTATATTATTTTTTATCTATAGTGTAATTGGCTGGTTAGTAGAAGTTTTTTTCGTTTTTTTGGAATCTAAAAAGATAGTTAATAGAGGATTTTTAATTGGACCATATCTTCCAATTTATGGTTTTGGAGCTGT
>JAAZKG010000069.1 GCA_012799935.1 Erysipelotrichia bacterium
TAATTCCAGCAGTAGCTAGTGCTTCTTCTAAGACTTCATTAACCACTAGGGTGTGAGCATTTAGTTTTTGAGCTGTTTCTAAATCCTTATTGTTGAATATACGTTTAAACTCATCAAACTCATAGAAGTAGCCATCTTCAGTATTTAGTTTATATTCAACTCCATCTTCTTTATTAGGTTTATAAATAACAGTGTCTAATTGACTGCTTGATTCAGTTGATTGGATATAAGCTTTATCTCCTTGAATTAAAACATGAAGAGGAGATTTGCAATCTTTAGCTGAAATACAAACCGCTTCAAAAGTAGGGTAGGACATAATTAGAACTCCTGAAGTATCAACACCTTTTTCAATATTGGCAAAATAATGGACTTTCTTAGGTTTACCAAATAGGCCAATAACAAAATGGATATTATAAACCCCCAAGTCCATTAAAGCACCACCTGCTTTTTTAAAGTCAAAAGCTGGCAAAGTAATTCCATCTTTAAATTTATCGTAACGAGAAGAGTATTGAGAGAAGTTTAAGTCAAGCAGTTTAATATCTCCTATTTTTGGTAGTAACTCTTTAATCTTTTGATAATTTGGCAAAGATTGATTGGTAATAGCTTCATAGACAATTAGATTTTTTTCTTTTGCTAGTTCTACAATCTCTTTAGCAAATTTATATTTATGGCAGAAAGGTTTTTCAACAATAACGTGTTTGCCAGCTAGTAAGGCTTCTTTAGCATAAAAATAATGATCAGAATTAGGAACACCTAAATAGATGACATCAATTTTAGGGTCATTAAATAATTCTTTATAATCCAAAGTGTAGTAATCAATAGAATATTTTTCTTTTAACTCATTTAACACATTTTCTCTTCGAGCCATAATCCCTCTGATGTGATAGCCACCAACATTGTTAACAGCTTCAATAAATATTGGAACAATAAATCCACAACCTACAATACCAACATTAATCATAAATATTCTCCTCCTTATTATTTATACTGACTGATATTTTCTCCAGTCTAAAATTACACAATTATAGTTTTCCTTATCATACATCAAACCATGGTAAGCTGTTTCAACTTCTTCTGGTAAAATGGTATGACTAATAAATTTTTCCACATCAATATCACCGTTTTTAATTAAATTACAAACAGTATGATAGTTTTTAGTAACACTGTTAAATGAACCTTCTACCTCTTTAACTGGTGCCAGTTGATTAAAGGCCCCAATTACTTTTAAGTTTTTCATATGCATGCGACTAAAAACAGGGGTAATATCTGTTTCAAAAGGTTGACGAGGTGAGCCAAGTAAGATTACTTGTCCATATTGTCTTGTGCAGTTAATGGCGGTTATGATGGCTGGACTAATGCCAGTAACATCAACAGCTATTTCCACACCTCTATTTTCAGTTAACTTCATAATCTCAGTAATTTGATCATCACCGCTTTTACAGATCACATTTTTTAAACCCATTTTTTTTGCTAGTTGACATCTATTTTCAACTGGATCTAGAGCGATGACATTAGCTCCTAACTTTTGATACATCAAAGCTGCTAGTATGCCGATATTTCCTAAACCAAAAACTGCGACATTATCTTGCAGTTTTACCTCACTGCTATTAACTCCACTGATAGCTACTAGAGCTAGGTTAATAATCGTGGCATGTTTTGGATTTATTTTTTTATCTAGCTTATAGATTTGAGGTCCTTGAGTAACATCGTTATGTTTCCATCTAACAACAGAACTATGGGGTGCATTGAAAAAAACTTTGTCATTAACTTCTAAATCTTTTAAACCTGCTCCTTTTTTTAACACAGTTCCAACAGCACAATAACCAGGTCTTACTGGATAAGAAAAACCTTTTTTAATTTCAAAAACTCTTGAAAGTTCAGTACCAGCGGAAACCATACTGAAATCGGTTTGAATGATAGCTTCATTATCTTGTAAATCTTCAGTACAAATTTCTTCCTGGCTAATTCTAGCTTTCCCCTTTTGATAAAGTTCAACATAATATGATTTCATAATTTATTCCTCACTGATTTAATTATAACAACTTTTTGCTTTTCTTTCATTGAAAATATTAATAAAGGACTTATAATATGTATAGGAGGATAAAAGGCAAATAATATGGAAATTAAAAAGAAATATGTTGAAATATTAAAGCAGCAAATTGAAAAAGCTTATGATATTCAACATGAAAAAATTGTGGAAATTAGCAACATGTTTGGTCAATGTATGAGTAATTTCGGTGTTGTTCAGTTATTTGGTATTGACCATGATGAAGAATTTGTCAATGAACTAAATTATCGTGCTGGAGGCATTGCTCCATTCCATGCTCTTAAGATTAAAGATTTAACTTTAAGAGGTGGAGTAAAAGTGGCTGATGTTGAAAGCGGAAGAATCTATTTACCAGAAAATGTGGCTAAAACAGCTGATGCATTAATGGGCTTATATGAACTTGATGATAGAGATATGTATGTTTTAGTATCGACAAAAGGAAATGATCCATTAGTTCTTGAATTAGCTAAAAGAGTAAAAGCTAACAATCAAAAATTAGTCGCAGTTGTTAATAAAGCAAGTTATGATGCTTGTGGTGGAACACTTTTAGATTATGCTGATATTTGGCTTGATATGTGTTCGCCAGAGCCAGATGTAGCATTAGACTTAGCTGGAGTAAAAGTTGGACAAACCAGTTCAACTGTAGCTAATGTTATAGCTCAAATGTTGACAGCTGAAACTTATCGTTATTTTATTGAAAAAGAGGGTAAAGCACCTGTTTTATTTAGCGCAAATATAAAAGGCGCAGATGTACACAATAATGCTTTAACTGATCCATATGGTAGGAGGGTAAGATAATGGTTGTAGCTAAAACTTATAAAGATGAAATCATCAAATTGATTGATGAATTATACGAAAGTCAAAATGATAATATTGAAGCAGCTGCAAAGATGATGGCTGATGCCATTAAAAACGATGGTGTTATTCATGTTTTTGGATCAGGACATTCAGTTGGTTTAGGAATAGATATTTCTAATCGACTTGGATCACTAGTTCCAATTCATATTATGGATACTGCTGATTTTGTTTATCGTGGTGGAGTATCGATTGAAGAATTCACTGATAAAGTAAATATTTTTGAAAGAAGACCAAATATGGCTGGTAGGCTTTATAACTTATATGACATTAGAAAAAATGATGTTTTTATTGTTATTTCAAATTCTGGCATTAATGGGGTAGTAATTGATATTGCTGCTTTAGCTAAAGAAAATGGTCACAAGGTATGTATTATCACCAGCATGAAACACACTACTGTCGAAGAATCAAGACATCCTAGTGGCAAGAAACTTTATATGTTTGGTGATGTAGTTATAGATAACTGTGGTCCACATGGTGATGCACTACTACCAACAAATGGACCTGAAAAGGTAACTTCTGTTTCTTCTATTTGCAATAATGTGGTTGCTCAAACAATGGCTGCTAGAATTGTGCAGTTATTGAAAGAAGAAAATATTGAATTACCGATTTTAACGGAAGATGAAGAAAGAAATCAAAGAATTAGAAAATATTATGGAGGAAGAATATAATGAATTTTGAGTATAGTGAAAAGATTATTGAATTATGTAAACATGCTGAAGAAGTTAATAAAGAAGCATTAAAGAAATTTGCCCAAAAGATTGCTGAAAACATTGAAAATGACAAGATTATCCATACTTTTGGTACAGGTCATTCTCATATGTTGGGTATTGAATTATTTGCCAGAGCAGGTGGATTAGGTAATGTTAATGCTATGTTAGATCCAGATACCTTAACTTCATTTGGCGCTAGAAGAAGTGGCGCCATTGAAAAAACTTGTGGTTTAGCAGATATTATTTATGATGCTTACACAATTTTGCCAGGTGATATGATGATTATTACTTCAAACTCTGGAAGAAACGCAATGCCAATTGAAATGGCTGCTAGAGCTAAAAAAGAAGGTGTCTTTACTGTAGCGGTTACTAATCTAGCACAATCTAAAGCAGCTACAAGCAGACACCCTAGTGGCAAAAAGCTTTACGAATATGCCGATTTAATCATTGACAACTGTGTTCCAACTGGTGATGCAACTATGGATATTGGTGGAATTAAAACTGGTCCAGGCAGCTCGATTGTAACAATGTTCTTGTTAAATATTGCCGTTACAGAAGCTATGAAGATCGTTGTATCTCATGGCAAACGTCCATATGTATTCCAATCTCAAAATGTTGACGGTTTTGATAATGAAGCTGTTTACAGACATTTTATAGGCAGAGTTAAACATCTATAGAAGGCTGATTTATGATTATCCAAAGTACCAAAGTTTATTATCAAGAAAAACTTCAACCCTTACAAATAGAAATTAAAGATGACATTATCAAAAATGTCTATCCTTATAATTTATTTAAAGTTGATAAAGATTATGAAGATTTAATGATTTTGCCAGGACTGGTTGATATCCATAATCATGGTTATAACGGCTGTGAAAATAATCAAGCAACTAGAGAATGGCTGACAAGTTGGGTGAAATATTTACCTAGTGAAGGGGTAACTTCTACTTTGGCTACTATTTCAGCTTTTCCTAAGGAAGGACTGCTTAAAGCTTTAAAAAATATTGGCGAATTTATTGATAATCCAGTATTTGGAACTAATATTTTAGGTGTATCTGAAGAAGGCCCATTTATTTGTGATGATGTTTATCGAGGAGCTCAAAATCCAGACTTTATGATTATTCCAACAAAAGAGGTCATTGATGAGTTTAATGAAGCTTGTAATGGTAATTTGATTCATGTGATGTTAGCTCCAGAAATGTTAAAGGGTGATTATTCAGTAATTGATTACTGTGTGTCAAAAGGAATGAAAGTTTCTATTGGCCATACCGGAGCAGACTTTGAAACATGTCAAGAAGCTATTAATCATGGAGCAATATCATTTACCCATACCTTTAATGGAATGAAAGGTTTACATCATAGAGAACCAGGAACAGTAGGTGCTGCTTTGTACTTCGATAATTGTTATGCTGAACTTATCAGTGATGGTGTTCATGTTAATAAGTATGTAGCTAATATTTTAGCTAAAGCCAAGGGAAAAGATAAGCTGATTTTGGTTACTGATGCGGTAAATATAAAAGGCTTAAAACCTGGTATTTATCACTTTGCTGATAAAAATAGGACAACTATTGTTGGTGAAGATGGTGTTGGAAGATTAGAAAATGGTAAATTGGCAGGAAGTTGTAATAAGCAAAATAAAATATTAAATTATGCTATTAAAGAAGCCAAAATTGATTTTGTTACAGCGGTAAATGGGGCAACCATTAATCCATTAACCATGCTAGGCATCAATGATAGAGGTTTAATTAAAGAAGGCTATAAAGCTGATATTGCTGTTTTTGATGAAGATTTTGAAACTAAGGCAGTCTATATTAGTGGGAAATTGTATTAAATATCAATTTTGTGAATTAAAATAAAAGTATCAAGTTTTAAAGATTTGATACTTTTTAATATTTAATCTAAAATAGGGATAATTATAAGTAAAAAAAGATATCAAGATTTTAATAAATTATTATTGATAAAAAAATATTGGAAAGAAAAATAAAAAAATATTGGAAAGAAAAAATATTGAAAACGCTAACAGTTAGTGATACAATTTTAGTATGCATACAAACGAAAATGTTTGTTGTTTTTTAAAAAGAAAAGGATAATAAAAGTATGGGTATTTTAGAAAAAATTAGGGGCAAGATTATAGTTTCTTGTCAGGGTTCTGCTGAAGTCGGAAATCCATTTCATACTAGCGATGATATGCTACAAATGGCAAAAGCTGCTTATTTGGGTGGATGTGTTGGCTTTAGAGCGAACACACCAAGTCATGTAGAAAGAATTAAGAAATACTATCCTGATGTACCAATGGTTGGTATTTATAAAGTTGTAACTAAAGGTGTTCCTGTCTTTATTACTCCAACAATTGAGGAAGTAGATGTTCTATATGGACTGGGATGCGAAGTTATTGCTATTGATGGCACAAATCGTGTTAATCGCAATAATGAAAAAGGTTATGAGGTAATTCGTCAAACTAAGGAAAAATATCCTAACCAATTAGTAATGGCAGATTTAGCAACTTTGGAAGATGCTAGATTATCGCTGGAAGCTGGAGCGGATATTATTTCTACTACTTTATCAGGATATACGGAAGATACTAAAGATAAAGATATGACCGTGGCTGATTTTGAATTAATCACTGCCATCAGAAAAGAGTTTCCAAACGCTTTCATTAATGCAGAAGGAAGAATTTGGACTAGAGAAGATGTTAAACAGGCCTTTGAGGCTGGAGCAGATGTAGTCACAGTTGGAACTGCAATTACTAATCCAATGATGATTACTAAACGCTTTGTGGATTTTATTTCTAAATAATAACTCATTTATAATGAGTAATTATAATAGCAAATTCTAGAGGGGAGGTATATTATGAATATAGAACTAGGTTATGCTATATACGTTTCCCTAGTCTGTACGTTCTTTGGTTGGTTACAATATGGAATGTATGGGTTTAGGCTAGTTGAACCAATTATCTGTGGACCTTTAGTTGGCCTATTTTTAGGCGACATTCAAAAAGGTATTATTATTGGTGGAACTTTACAACTTGTTTATATGGGTATTCAGGGCGTTGGTGCTGCAATTCCTGTAAACAAGACAACAGCAACTACAATTGCTACTGCTTTGAGTATCATTGCTGGACTTGATTTAACTGCTGCGGTTACTTTAGCAGTTCCTGCATCTGTTCTTGGCCAAGTTGGTCGAATGATTGCATGGACAATTAATGCACCGTTAATGCACGTTGCTGATAGATACGCAGAAGATGCAGAGTACAAAAAGATGAATCGCTTAACATATGTTGGTGCTTTCGTTTTCTTTGTAACTGAATTTATCCCTGTATTTGCCAGCGTTTATTTCGGCGCACAATTTGTTACTCAGCTTCATGAAAACATGCCAGTATGGTTGAACAACTGGTTAACAGTATCAACTAGAATGTTACCTGCTTTAGGTTTCGGTATGTTATTTTCAATGATGTATAAGATTAATTACATTCCTTATTTCTTAATAGGATTTGTAATTTGCACGGTGTTTGGAGGATCATTATTATCAATCGCTATTATTGGCGCAGCTATGGCAATGATTGCATTCTTTGATTCAGCCCAACAAGGTGATCGTAGAAGAAGGAGGGGAGCATAATGTCAGAAGTTTTAGAACCTAATGCACAAAAAGAACGCATTTCTTTAACTCAAAAAGACTTAACAAAGTGTATGTTAAGATTTGCAATTTTCCCAATGTCAACAATAAACTATGAACGTTTCCAAACGTTACAGTTTTTCATGGCAATGTCTCCAATTTTAGAAAAATTATATTCTACTAAAGAAGACAGAATTGCAGCTGGCAAGCGTCATATGGCATTCTTCAATACCACTCCAGAGTGGATTGGCTTTATTATTGGTTTAGTAACAGCTACTGAAGAACAAGCAGCTAATATGCCTGATAGTGATGAGAAGACTGAACTTCAAGATTCAACTAACGTTATTAAAGCTTCATTAATGGGACCATTGGCTGGAATTGGTGACTCACTACGTGCTACAGCTGATGCTATCATTGGAGCTATTTCAGCTGGTTTTGCCTTAAGTGGTTCAATTCTTGGTGCATTGACAATGTTTGTTTTAGGTAACATATACTATTTAGGTATAGCTTATTATGGATATTTCTATAGCTATAAAAATGGTATGAAAGTTATCAGTGAAATGAACAAAACTAATATCTTAGAACGTATCATGCACTCTGCAACTATCTTAGGTATGACAGCTTTAGGAGCTTTAATCCCATCTTGGGTTGGTTTTAACTTAAGAACTAATATCCATATTGGTGATTATGTATTAGATATTCAAGCTGAATTAGATAAGATTATTCCTGGCTTAGCACCACTGGCATTTACATTATTTGTTGCTTGGTTATATAGGAAGAATATGACTTCTTTAAAACTAGTTGGGTTAATCTTTGTATTAGCATTGGTATTCTCATTAATTGGAATTTCATTGTAATTAATTTTTGTGATAAGGAGGTATAAATAGTGGCAGTTCTTAGATATCAATTAGACAGTAGAATGATTCATGGACAGGTTAGTGCTTTTGCTAGAAATTTGAACATTGAGTTTTTCTTGATTGTCAATGAAGATACTGCAAACAGTGATACAGATGTTATGCTGTTAGAATTGGCGGCTTTAAACACTGAATTAGAAGTTGTTTCGCCAGAAGAAGCATATGACATCTTGACTCACGGGGAGCTTGACGACTATCGTACAATGGTCGTATTTAAATACATTACAGATGTAAAAGAAATTATTGATTTGGGATATCGTTTTGATGAATTAAGTATCAGCGGTATGTACGCAAGAGATGAAGAAAATAAAACAAAAGTTGAAACTAACTTATTTGTGGACGATGAAGATTTAAAGAACTTCCGTTATTTTGAAGACAATGGTGTAGTACTTACTCATCAAATAGCTCCTGAATACAAGAAAAAATTTGTAAGAGACATAGTTAAATACTAGGTACTAAGGCTGACTCTTAAATGGAGTCAGCCTTTTAGAAAGATGATGATTTATGACGATGTTAGATCCAGAAAACAGAAACAGCCTTAAAAATAGATTTCTTGTTTTTGTTATTAAATTAAACAAACGAAAGACAATTTCTCAAATAAAAAATGTAGTCAATTTTTTTAGTGAGGTTTTTAATAAAGCTAACTGGAAAACTAGAGTTCTCAATATTGAGGCAATAAAAGGAACTTTGTTAATTGCTGAAAGAGCATCTACTTGTAAAACTGTATTGATTGCCAATTTATCTAACGGCAATCCTCAGATACTTAAAGGTAAAAGATTTGACCCTTTAAATCGTCTAGAAAACAAGAAGATTGAACTTAATAACACGATTGCGTGGATGATTTTAAAATCAATTATAGCAATAGTTGGAGTTTTGCTGCTTTATTTAGGAAAGTATAAAGTTAACAATATTGTACTTCAAATTTTGGGTGGTATTGTTCTTGTGGTAACGCTTGCTATTAGTTATTTCAGTCAGTCAAAGACTCATATAAGTAAAGATGCTGCTTTGTTTGCTTTAATGGAGTTTGCTTTAAATTACAAGGGAAAAGAGATTGCTCTTTGTTTATTTAATTCTATACATGAAATAGAAATTAATGAAAAAATTGAGGAATGTTTTCCATCTTCAACGGTAGTACTGATTAATCAACTATCCTATGAAGGGGAGTTAACTGCTTTCTATACAAAGTCACAAGAACAAAAGGTTTTAAAATTAAAATCAGCAGATAGTTTTTTAAAAACCAAATTAATTGAAAACGAATATGATTCAATTCTTTATCCAATAAGTAAGGGGATAATCATTACAACTATTTGTCAAAAGGATAATAAATCGGTTTATCCTGGCAGTCAGGAAGATTATGAAGTTGATATGAAATTGCTATCACATGTCCCTGAACTATTAAAAGAATTAGAAAGGAATTAATATGAAAGGAATTTTATTACTTAGTCATGGCGAATTAGCTCAAGGTCTTATGAACTCAGTTTCTTTCTTTTTTGGCAATGATATTGAACAACTAAAAGCACTCACATTAAAAAAGGATGATGATGCAAGCGAGTTTGGAGAGCGCATTAAAGAAGCTGTTGAAGAAATCAACACTGGCGATGGTGTTGTAATTTTTGTAGATTTATTTGGTGGTACACCATGTAATCAATCAGCATATGTATTGGATGAGGGAATAGAAATTGTTACTGGATTAAACTTACCATTACTGATGGAATGTTTGGTTATGCGTACTCAAGATGATTTTAATGTTGATGAGTTAGTATCACGTGGAAAAGAATCTATTTCAAATTATGGCAGTTTACTTCGTCAAAAAAGAGATGAAAGAAGAAAACGAAGAACTAAAAGAGAAGAGTAGTTCATAAAAATGCAAAGTATTTAAAAATGCTTTGCTTTTTTTATGAAAAAAGAGCATTCATTATTTTGAGTGCTCTTAGTTATCAGTTATTTTTTTCTTCTTTTTCTCTTTGCTCTTTAAGGGATTGTTCATAAGTTTGTAAACAGTTGCCATAACGATAAAAACTGTTTAAATATTTTGGTTTAACAACCTTTTCATATTCCATAGCTAATGGCTGGTAAGCGCCAATTGAAGAAATAAGTACGTTTGGGATTAATAAAATATCATCAGGCTTTTCCGGGTTATAGGTAACATAAAAGTGACCTGAAGGAATAGAAGTTTGAGTAATGTTAAATTTTTCAATCATGGTAGTATTATGAGCTTGCATATCATGATCATATAAGGTTATATCTATTTCCCATAAAATGAATTTATTAAGTCTTGCATCTCTAATATAACGAATAAACCTTCCTTCTTTAGCATAAGCTAATGCTACATGACCAGAAGTAACCATCTTTTTAATTATTTTTTGGTCAGTTTTGGTGTCGTAGTAGGCAAAAGCCATATTTAAGCCAGAAACACCTATAAAATAACCAATTAATATAATTAATGCATTATCTCCCCACTTGTTTCTAGTAGAGATTAAAAGTATTGTACTAAGTAAAGTAGCTATGATAACAAAAAATAAAATTATTGTCGATTTTTTATATAGTCTCAGTTGCATAAAAGTTCCTCTTTTCTTTGTGCTGTAAATATTATAGCATTAAATAAACATTTGACAAATAATGAGAGAAAAATGAAAGCGATTACAATAACAGTGGTTCAATTATGGTTATTTGATGTGAAAGCACTTGAAATGGCTATTTTTTTGATTTAAGATTAGGGTAAGGAGGTTCATAAAATTATATGAGCAATTTATTATTAGGACTAATTTTAGGATTATGGTCAGGTGTAGCCATGGTTCTAAATCTATCTGGTCTTGGTGTACGTACTCCAATTATCACAGGTATCTTATCAGGACTCTGTGTAGGAAACGTAGACATGGGATTAAAGGTAGGATCTGTTATGTTAATTAACAGTTTAGGTTTCCACACTTACGGTGGTGCAACAATTCCTGACTTCATTACTGGATCAATTTTTGGAACAGTAGTAGGAGCAAAAGCAGGAAATGTAGATGCAGGTATCGTAGTTGCGCAAGGTATTTCATTATTAATGACTCAGATGGATATCTTAGGACGTTCAACAACAACTGTCTTCCAACATTTAGGAGAAGCAGCATTAGCTCAAAACAATATTCCTAA
>JAAZKG010000070.1 GCA_012799935.1 Erysipelotrichia bacterium
TTAAGTAGTCTTTTAACTGTTTTAAATCATCAAAACCTAATATATCTAATATTGTTCTAACATCTTTTTTACATGCGTATTTTAAATAACCATATATAAAATAACCTACTGCTTTACCATGAGGAATACCTAGGTTATAGGTTAAGGCATAACTAAAGCCATGTGGAAGTGAAGTGCCACAATGAGCTATGGCCATACCTCCATAGACAGATGCCAGCATTAGATTTTTATAGTCTTCTTTATTTAAGTTTTCTGACTTTAATAAATTTTCCTTATTTAATTGCCAGACTCGCAAACCTTCTAAAGCAATCATATTAGAGAATTCAGTAGCTTTTGAAGAAATATAACTTTCAATTAAATGAGCTAAAGCATCAACGGCACTATTAGCTAGCACATGTTTTGGCAAACTATATAAATACTTACCATCTACTAAAGCTAGTTTGGGATAAATGCGATAACTTATAGACTGTTTGAGATTATCTTTTTCATTAGTAATAACAGCTGCACCTGTTACTTCACTTCCTGTTCCACAGGTTGTAGGAATAGCCACAACTGGCAAACTATTGTCATCTGCATCTTTAGCAACCAATTTATATACATCATCAAAACGATGATATAGCATAACTGCAATAGCCTTACTGGCATCCATTGGACTTCCACCACCAAGTCCAATTACAAACTTGATGTTTTTATCTTTATGATTTAGGTATGCTCTTTCAATTGTTTTTAAAGAAGGATTTTCTTCTACTTCATCAAAGATGTAATAAACTATGTTATTGCTTTTTAAAACTTCAGTTAAATCATCTAAAGATCCACTAACTTTACTTGAAGTTTTACTTGTTACAATTAGACAAGTCTCACCAAAACTTACCAATTCTTCTTGATGGTTTTTTATGCAATCTTCTTCAAAATATACCAGTGTTGGAATCTTAAAAAACATCACAAATTCACCTCCTTTTTTCATTAAAAATTAACTTTTATCAAAACTATCTAACCTTTTTAAATAATTTGGCTGTAAAAAATTCCATTCCTAACATTTCAACATAGAAATTCAATGCCCTCTTATAATCTTTAGTTGCTGAAATTAATTGTATTACATCAACTTTATCTTTAACATTTTCTTCAATATACTGATATAGCTTTGAACCTATCAGCTGATTTCTGTAGGTTGGCAAAATATAAAACTCTTCAATATCATAAACAATAGAGTTTTTCTTTATTGTTGGTGATGCTTCACTTTCTTTATATGTTTTAGCTAAAGCATAACCAATTATTGAATTATTGTTATAAACAACATAAATATCTTTCTCTAAAAAATCTATAACTGTATTTTCTACTAGTCCATTAGTAATTTTTTCTTTTTTCCATATAACAGATAATGGAATTAGTTTTTCAACTAGTTCACCTGAAAACTCTTCTTTTTTAATAGATAAGTTTACAATGTTACGATAGTAGATCCTTGCATCGGTATTATAAATAGTGTTTTTGTTTTCTAAATAATTAAATCCAAAGTTTTCATAAAAACCTTTATGCTCAGTAGCAATATAAATCTTTTTATGGCCCTTTTCTTTAGCAATCTCACAAGCTTTTTCTATTAATATTCCTGAATATCTATGACCCCGATACTTTTCAAAAGTATAAACAAAGCCAATCCATGGAGTTAAAGATGCATCATCAACAATATATCTTTCCGACAATGTTAAAAATGAAATGATATTATCATCCTTATCCAATAACAGCAACAGCTTACTTTCATTTCCAAGTTTTTGATAAAAACTATCTGTTTCAATTAGTTTTACTAGGATTTCACTCAAAGTCCATTTACATTTTTTCAATTGTTTTAAAGCACTTTCTTTTAAATCTCCATCATAATAATCCACAATTCTCATACAAATAATCACCTCAATTTCTTTATTTATTACCAGATAAATGGTATTAATCGATATTTAACTTTTTCTTTGTATTCTAAATATCCTTCTAAGTTTTTATCTAAAACTTCTTCCTCATCCTTTATTCTAATAACTATCGCCAAAGGATAAATCAGCATTATCATAAAACCTATATAACTTCCTAAAACTAATGGAATAGCTAAAAACATTAATAATGTTGCCAGATACATGGGATGACGAATAAGACCATATAAACCTGTATCTATTACCTTCTGATTTTTTTGAACTTCTACTACTCTTGATAAATAGGCATTTTCTCTTATTACCTTCATATAAATAAAATACCCCAAAAGCAAACAAACGCTAGCTGCAATCAATACTATATCATTAACTTTAGTCCAAGAAAAACGATAATCTAAACCTGAAACAAACTTAATAAAGGCTTCAACAAAAAGTTTCATTTTCTCAACTTCTTCTCTTTAATTTTACCACAATAATAAAAAGAAAAAGATGTAATTATTATAAATACACCTTTTTCCTAAAATTATGCAATACGAATTGCTGAAAGGAGTTTTTCAAATGACAATTAAACTTGTACATCTATTATTGATTTAATTATAACATATATTACTACTACATTTATCGAAAGCGCTTAACTTTTATATTTTCTCAACCATATAATTATCATCTTTATAAATATTATTAAACTATTATAATTAATTTCTTTTTCATACTAGTACATAAACATTTTTAAAAAAACAACAAATACAATTTACACTAAAGTATCCTAGCAAATTAATACACAGAACTTATCATAGTTGAATAATAGAATCCATAATATTTTCATATTACCTATATTATAAAATGACTATTCAAACTTATAACTACAACTTTATATATTGTATTATAAATTGTTTAAACTTGTATTGTTTTTACCTATTTTTTGTCAGATAAATAATACAACTATGTTAAAATAGGATAGAAGGAGGAAAAAGTTATATGCAAATTAGAAATACAAAAGTCCCAAAATATCAAATAATAGAAAATGATTTAATCGATAAAATTAATCATTCTGTTTATAAATATAAAGAAGCTATCCCTTCAGAAGCTGAACTATGCAAACAGTATAACTGCTCAAGAGTAACAGTTAGACAAGCTTTAGCTAATTTAGCTCACAAAGGTTTTATTAAGAAAATTCAAGGAAGTGGTGCTTTTGTTGAAAAACCAAAAGTGATTCAAAGAAATCCATATATTGTTGGTTTTACTGAAGATATGATTTCCAAAGGAAAAGTGCCAAGAACAGAAGTAAACTCTTTTAGTGTCGTTACTGCTGGAGAGACTATTTGTAATTTGCTAAACATAGAAAAAAATTCTCCTGTTTATTTTATCGAAAGAACTAGATATGCTGATGATATCGCGATAATGTTTGAAAGAACATATATGTCAATTGATATACATCCTAATATTTCATTAAATATCCTTAAAAATTCAAAGTACCAATATGCAGTAGATGAAGGATTAAATATTGAATATTCTGATCAAAACATAACTCCAATATTTGCCAGTGAATACATAGCAGGTCAACTTGATATTTCCACTACTCAACCAATGATAAAAGTAGCTAACACAACCTACTTAGAAGATGGTAAAGTATTTGACCATTCAGAACTATATTTACATCCTGAACTATATCAATTAAATATGGTTAAGTATAAAAAGAAA
>JAAZKG010000006.1 GCA_012799935.1 Erysipelotrichia bacterium
ACCTACCGCTTAGGAGGCGGTTGCTCTATCCAACTGAGCTACGGAAACATAATTTAAAAATCTATTAAATTTTACTTATAAACTATAATTATGTCAATCTTAGCATTTAATTTATTGGTCATCAATTAACAAAAACATAGAAAAAAATATAACAATCTACTGAAATAATCAGATTATTGTTATAATTATAAAAGAACAATAGAGTTGTTTATTTGGGAGGGTTTAATAATGCCAAAAAAACTAAAAATGCCAAGGTTAGAAGATAATTTAATAACAGGAAAACTTGATAATTTTTTAAAAGAAAGAGGCAAAAGGCATAGGCACTATAGAATTTATGGTACCATACCAAGGCTAATTGATAATCACTATCATCTTAATAGACTTTATTTAAGTGATGGCAGTAACTGGAATGATAAAATAGATGCTAACACCTTCTCAAATACTTCCAGTGGTTTAAAATATTATGGTGCTTGTTTTTCTTTTTCTTCTGAAGAAAGTGTTGCTATGTGGATGCTTTATGGCGGTTTATATGATGAGGGTGCAATGTTTAACTTTACAAACAAATATATGAATACTATTGTGGAGTTATGTGATTCTATTTATTTTGGAAATTTTAATAAGGGTAATTTCGAAATTAAAAAAACCTTAACAAGAAAAGATTATAATATATATTTAAAAGACGTTTTATACTACACAAAAAACAAAAATGGAACCTATAATTTTTTACATGATAAAACCGCAAAAAGAGGCATAGGAAATAACATTATAAATGATGCTCTTCCCGCATTTAAAGAAATGCCTTGGAGTTATGAAAATGAAGTAAGACTAATTATTGAAGTTAAAGACCCTAATCTAGTTTCAGACTGTAAATTTGTCTATATTGATTTAAATAAAATTGAAAATCAATATAAAAAAAATACAAATAAGTCTTTATTTAAAGCAAATAACTCGCTGTTTTGTTCTCCAAAATTCTTAATAGAAAATTACTATAAAAATTGCACTGTTTATGTCAATGTCCCAAATAAACGAAATGTAAAAATTAAAAGAAGTTCATTGACTGGTCGTATAAATTGGCAATTAACACAAGCTTTAAAAAATCCTTCTTCTTATTATGCGAAAATTACAAAAGATAAAGTAATCATTACAAAATAAATATACAAAATCATATATTGTGCTAAAATGAATAAGGTGATTTAAAAATGGAAAAGATATATTTAAATATGATTGTTGATATGACCGATCCTAAATGTGATTTTATCAATACTGTTGATAAAGAAATTAAAAACTATGGGGCTATCGTTTATAACTATCAGTCTAATTCTTATCAATTCATTCGTAAGTTTTCACATATCGATTATAAAGCTGAGGTTTTACCTGATTTTATTAAAATTGAAAACTCTGATGCTTTACTTAATGGGTTAAATCTTTCTATTCATTATGAATTTGACCCAGAAACTGAAGAAGATGAAGAAAACCTTGATATTTGGTATAACGATATTTCTCAGATTGAATTGCCGGTTTACAATTATGATGACGATGGTGATATATATTTAGAAAAATATCTTCCAATAGATACCTCTGTCAGCAAACATACTCTTTGGTACTTGAGCAAGGATAGTTATGACTATATATTAGATATAGATTTATTAATGCTCACTCCAGTAATTAAAAACATTAATATTGCTAGAGAATTAATAAAAAAATATTGCGTTCATCCTTTTGAATTTAAATTTGATGAACACCATCAATTGCCTGATAATTTAGAAGGAGTTTATGGTCATCACCAACACGATAAAGATTGTCAATGCGATGACTGTCTGGATGATTTAGATTAACAATCTTTTAACTGTAAAAAAGAACATTAAAGTTCTTTTTGTTTGTCTTTTGCTGATACCTATCTATAGCAATTAGTTTTTCTAATGGCCTA
This sequence comes from Erysipelotrichia bacterium, assembly GCA_012799935.1. Taxonomy (GTDB): domain Bacteria; phylum Bacillota_I; class Bacilli_A; order Erysipelotrichales; family Erysipelotrichaceae; genus UBA1783. Next base: position 1,928 of record JAAZKG010000006.1, read on the forward strand.
TTTCTGGTTCAGTTGTAGTGCAGCTAGAAAAAGTGTGTTGTTGCTAAAGTAATTTTTAGAAGATAAAACAGAATGTTCATTCTTCATAAATCAACTCATTTTTCTTCTTTTAACAAGAGAAATAACTTCATTAAATGTTTCTCTTTGAAATACATAAACTAATAATACATAAACAACTACACCAACGAAAACTTGCGCTAACAATAAAATGATTAAGTTTATATTGATATAGTTCATTGAAATAACAACAACACCCATTATCGATGCTAGAACAAATGCTGGAAGCATATCTTTTATTTGCTGGCTGTAACTATAATCCAACAACTTTTTATTTGGAAAAATATTAACAAATGTCGCTACTACTGTTTGCATAGCCCCACCTAAAGCAATTGCAAATACTCCATGTTTAACTGCAAGCAAGAGAAATAAAATTCCACAACCTTTTTTAATAAACTCCATAATTAAAATGAGATCACTTCTTCCCATGCTTTTAATAGCTTGAAGATTTGTTACCTGAATTGGTTCAAAACCACCTTGTATGCATGCTATCCATAAAAATGGTAAACAAGGGAGCCATTTTTCTGTTAAAACAATTAAAATAAGATTTTTAGAAACTGCAAGCAGTCCAATCATTATTGGCCAAATAATTATAGAAGAAATAGAAAGTGATTTACTTACTAAGGTTTTCAATTCTTTCTTATCATCTTGTTTTTTTGACATTACCGGAAATAATACCGAATCAACTGTTACATTAACGTTAGTCACAAATATACCAGGTATCTTATATCCCTGATTAAAAAAAGCCAAATCATTTGGAGTATAAAATTTTCCAATAACTAATCCCCTTAAATTCATATAAATAGAATGCAATATTGAAGCAAATAATATCTTCCATCCATAGTTAAATAATGGTAATAAAACTTTGAATGAAAAATATAATTTTGGTCTCCAATCAATAGCAAACCATAGTACAACGCTAGCTATGAAAGCATTAGTCAAATATTGAAAAACTAAAGCCAGAGGACCATACCCTGAAACTGCTAAATAAATTCCTAATGCCGCTGAAACAATAGTTCCTGTTACTGTTGAAAAGAAAAAAATCTTAAACAACATATTTTTTTGAACATAAGCTTGTTGAGTCAAACTAAATCCAGATATTGGTATTTTTAAGGCTAATAATCGCAAATAAAACCCAAGTTTACTTATTTCATAAAAGGCTTCAATTTTTGGAGCAAGCAAAAAGATGAATAAATATACAAAAAACGAAAAAACAATATTAAAGAAAAATATTGTTGAATAATCTTCATCGGTCGGATTCTTTTTTTGTACCAAAGCAGATCCAAAACCTGTAGTAACAAAAACATTAGCTACATCGATAAAAATTAATATTATCGCAACAACTCCAAAATCATGAGTAGTTAGTAATCTTGCTAAGATTAAAGAAACCACAAAAGAAACGCCTTGAGCGCTTATTCTTTCCGCAAAACGCCAAAACATTCCAGATACAATTGTGTTTCCTTCATTCTTTTTATTCATTTTTTATCACCTATAAATGATAGTTATCTTTTAGATATTCATATACTCGCTGAGTAAATAAATCTTCATATTTATGAAATCTTTTTTTTGCTTGTAATCTTATTTCTTTAGTCTTGTCGTTACCATTAGCGATATCTTCAATAAAATCAATTAGTTGTTCAAAATTATGAATATGTTGACCTACAATGTTTTTTTCAAAATCATCATATATAATATTATAGACATTTTTAAACTCATCAATATCATTTATTGTTAGTCCTATTGGTTTATCTGTCAGTAAATAATCATAATAAATTGAAGAATAATCAGTAATTAAAGCATCTGTTGCTGATAGAATTTGATACAACTTTATTTCTTTCTCTTTTAAATATTCATCATTGGCCAAATGTATATTTTTAATATCAATATCTTTTAGCAAAGAAGTGTTTTGAGCTGGATGTAATCTAATTAAAAGAAGTACATTGTTTGTTAAAAGAATTTGTTCTAATTTTTTTAACTGTTCAACATCACTAACACAAGGCAGCCCAAACTCAGATATTATATCTAAGTCAGCTGTTTTATATTGATGCTGACGATATGTTGGCATCCAAACAATAACTTTTTTTCCTTCAAACTGCTTCACTGCAATTTTTTGACAAATATAGTCATTTCTTGGTAGCCCCAAACTTAAAACATGCTTATCTTTAACCATACATTTTTTCATATAGTGTTCTCTAAATACATCAGAAGTTACCAAAACACCATCAACTTCACCTAAATTTTTAGAATATTCAGCTGAATACTTAAGCGGCATGCCATGTCCCAAGTGGATACGAATTTGGCTGTTTCTTTTCTTGTAAATATAATCGTTACTATCAAATATATATTTTGCGGTATTTAATATATAAGTAATTTTAACTTTTTCAAAAAGACTAGCATTTCTCTTGTAATAATAGACATTATTTCCTTTAGGATAGTCATTAGAGTTAATTTCTGACAAAATCCAAACAATTTTATATTTTTCATCAACTTTTTTTTCAAGAAAATATTTAAATAAAACTTCAGAACTATCACTTACATCAGGATAACTTTCAAAAATTATCGTATTAGTTAAAGGAAATCTGGAAAATATAGACTCAATTGCTTTCTTTATTAATTCTTTCATCTTATTTTTCCTGTCTCTCTAACAACTATATTATTAAAAACTTCACCGACTTTTTCTTTTATTACTAAATCTGCCATTCCATCTTGAGATGTTGCTGACAAATTGATAAGCACCAAATATTTTCCATTAAAATAATTTACTAAACCCGCAGCTGGATAGACAATTAGAGATGTGCCAGCAATAACTAGACAATCAGCTTTTCTAATTGTTGAAATTGCTCCATATAAAGTAGTATCATCCAATCCTTCTTCATATAAAACCACATCTGGCTTAACTATTGACCCACACTCACAAAGTGGTATTCCATCACTCTTAATAATATAATCTAAGTCATAAAACTTATGACAACTTGTACAATAGTTACGATGAATTGAACCATGTAATTCATAAACGTTTTTGCTTCCTGCTGCTTGATGCAAGCCATCTATATTTTGAGTTATCACTCCTAAAGATTTCCCTTTAGCTTCAAATTCTGCCATTTTTTTATGAGCCATATTTGGTTTGGCATCAGGAAAAATCATTCTATCTTTATAAAAACGATAAAACTCCTGAGGGTTATGTTGGTAAAATGAGTGAGAAATTATACTTTCTGGAGAGTGCTTGTATTTTTGATTATATAAGCCATCAACACTTCGAAAATCAGGAATTCCACTTTCAGTTGAAACTCCTGCTCCGGTAAAAAATACAATTTTGTTAGATTCATCTAAAATCTTTTGAAGTGTTTCTATTTTATTCATCTTAATAAACCACCAATGCATCGATAGCATTTCTTTCGCCTGCTCCTTGGTATGAAACTGGTGTATTTAACAATTTGCCATTTTCAACCATTGCTGAAGAACCACCACCATCAAGATTACAAGCATTATAAGCTCCATAGCGCATCATAATATCCACTAAATCAGCAAAACTAGCTCCCATTGAACCTTCACCGCCTCTACCATTAATAACTACCATTAATACAATACCATCCTTTCTTTGTCCTATGCATGTTCTAGGATGAAGCCCTCCTCCACCATCACCAGTATAAGTAGAAGGTTGACCGTTTACTACTAAAAATGGTCCAAATTCAACCCCCCAGTACATCCCAGCTTCAACAGCTCTAGTAGCAGTAGAATTCATTAACATCAAAATGCCCTCTTTATTCATACCAACAATTGGACCATTTTTACCTGAATCATAATAAACTTCGCCATTAGCAATCAGACTATGTGCTGGCCATTTTTCATAAGTGACTTGATTTATAAAATAGCCACTAGCATTTGTAGCAACTATTGCTCCTGCTTCCTTGGCTAATTGTGGTATTGTGTTTCCATATCTACTTTTTGATAGATATAAATTGATTCTTTTTGAATCATATATTACTGCCATATAGCCATTATATGAACCTTCATTTATTCTAACTATTTTATATAAATCATTACCTTCATTTTTCTTTAAAACTGCTTCTTCATATTCATTGGCGTATACTACCTTATCTGAATAATCAACAAAAACAATATCATCAATATTTGAACTCTCCTCAGCAGCTGTAATGGTATACTTGTCAGCAATCTCTTGAGCATATTCTTCCGAATATAGGACATAAGCCAAATATTGATGCGAATTAGTAGATAAAGCTGTTAGAATAAATAACTCTCTTAACTTACCATATGGGCCATAAGCTAAAAAGAAACAAACTAATGCGCAAATATCCACAAAAATTAAGCAATACGTATACCAATTTGGTTTTTTCTTTTTTCGACTTCTAATAAAGACTGTTTGAATTTGCTTATCTTCAAGATTTTTCATCACTTCTTGTTTATATTTTTCACTCATTACTAATAACCTCCAAAACAAATGGATTATCTTCAGTTCCTATTCCTGAAGTTATCATAACCTGGCCATTTAAACAAATCACTGCTTTAACATTGGCGGTTTCATTGGTGTTAATGTATTTAATCAAATTTTCATTAATTATACAAACTAAATTATCAGATTGAGTGCCATTATTAGCCAGATAAATATTTTCGTTACCTGTTAAATGTTTGAAACTAATATTAGGTATTGCGACATAACACTCTATTTCATTATCATAACAACTTGCCCTATAATCATATTCTCCAATATATGGGAAAGTTCCATATTTCCACTTTTTAATCACTAAATAATCTTCATAATTTGTTAGTTCATTTATAAATTCATTATTCAAATAATGACCTAAACCACTTTTTAAATTTAAATAATTATGTGAACCAAATTTAATGGCATAATCTTGACCGTCTTTTTGAATTACACCAGACATAATAAGAATGACATTTCTATTCTCATCAATAGATTCTACTCGCCATTTTATACCAGCATATTGAATATAAGAACCAATAGGCGCATCAAGTGCTTTTTCAATTTCACTATTCAATAATATAAATGGATCTTCCTTAGTTCCATCACCACTTACGGCAGTAGTAGAACCACTTAATGTAAACACCGGTCTAACACCTATTGTTAGTGAATCAGAATAAGAAATACCGATAGCTCCTTCTTCGTTGATTAAGTAATATTTACCCTCGCCGTTTCTATTGCCTAGCCAAAAACTGGTTCCATTATTTAAATACGAATTTTGCCCTCCAGCTGCTAAATATTCTTTTAAAGAAAGCAAACCGAATTTATTTAGATCTAAGGCTTCATTACAAATGTGATTTTCAAAGCTTTCTAATTGACAAATACAACTTGAATTTTTAACTAAAAAACTTGAATTTTTAATTGTTTTCTCATAAATTCCTGTGTTTTCTAACTCTAATTTGTTTAACCAATGACTAATAGAAGTATTGTTGAAAACATCTTTTTCAAATAAAGGCATTACAGTTATTGCTTCTTGAGCAATAATTTTAATATTATTATTAGCATCTATTGACATAATGCGATATAAATTTCCTGAAACTGAGATGTAGTTATTATTAACATTTCCAACATAAGTATAGGTGCCATCTTCATTTTCCATTAGTCTATCTTTAGAAGAATAGTCTATTCTATCCACCAAAACTGTAGATAAATATGAATAGTTAACATTGTGGTAAATGATGAAAAGTTTCTTTTTAAAATAAATCAATCTGCCAAAATAAAAAGTTATAATACCTAAAATAATTATTGTGTTAATTATTTGGAATCTCTTTTCTTTTGTCATTTTGAATCTTTTTTTTGCCATAATAAACATACCTTTATTTACCAAGAAATAATAACATAAATGAAAAAGCGTTTCCACTTTTTAGGATATTTCACATTACATCCCATAGATTAGGATTTAATTTAATTTTTTCTTTTATATACTCCAAACGGATTATCAACTGAACTTTATATATCCACTATAAATAATTTTCTCTAAAAAAGTCAACATTTTAAAAAACAGCCTAAATCAATTCAGGCTGTCTTAGATAGCTGTTTTTTAATCAATTAATGACATTTTATGTCACTATACTATACATACTTTTCAGCTAAACCTAAAGCTACTTCCATCATTCTGGTAAATGAATTCTGTCTTTCTTCAGCTGATGTTTCTTTGCGAGTAACAATATTATCGGAAACGGTTAACAAACATGCTGCTTTTTTTCCTAATTTTTTAGCATTGGCAAACAAAGCAAATGATTCCATTTCAACACAAATACAGTTATATTCATCTACTGTTTTGGAAAAATTAGCTTCTTTAACATTATCAGCATAATAGAAAACATCACTTGAATGGATTCTTCCCTCAATTAAATTATATCCTAATTTATTTGCTGATTCTTTAATTTGTAAATTTAGCTCTTCATCTGGATAAATAACTTTCTCTTGATAACCACAAAATTCTCTAGCAAATGTTGATTGAGAATAAGCACTATCTCCTAAGATTACTTCATATAAATCAATATCTGCCTTCATAGCTCCAGTAGAACCAATACGAACAATTGCTTCTACTCCATAGAAAGAAAATAATTCATATGAATAAATGCCAATTGAAGGCATACCCATACCAGAACCCATAACTGAAACTCTATGTCCTTTATATGTTCCAGTAAAACCCAGCATTCCTCTAATACCATTGAATTGAACAACATCTTCTAAATATGTTTCCGCTACAACTTTTGCTCTTAATGGATCTCCTGGCATTAAGACCAGTTTAGCGACATCGCCCATTTTTGCGCTAATATGTGGTGTACTCATTTTTTAAATCCTCCTTAATGACTGTTCTTTTTAAATATTTTAGCAATCTATACTATTAATTTCAATTGCTTAACTCTTATCTGCTTTTCTTTTTTCTTGTTTAGGTTTATTTTTTGCTTCAACTCTAAAAATAACACCTTTTTCTAAATTTTCAGCTACAATCGAATAATCATAGGCATTACAAACTTTATAGCAAATACTTAGACCTAAGCCAAACTTTCCCTTATCTCCTTTTTCAAATGGTTTGAAAAGGGTTTTAACTCTCTCTGTTGAAAGTGATGGACCATCATTGGCTATTGAAAAATAATATGGTTCTAACACAATATTAATCTTATTTTCAGCATATCTTAATGCATTGTCCAATAAATTGGAAATTACAACTAACCAACTTTCTTTGTCTCCCTTAAAGACTGCTGGGCTTAATTGCAAGTCAATTTTAAGTTCTGGTCTAATCATCTTAAATGAAACCAAAACCTCATTGATAAGTTTATACATATCAGTTGTTTTATCCGTTTCTTTTTCTTGTTCCATCATATAATCAAGACGATTTAAGAACAGTAAACTATAAACTTTTCTTTCTAATCTATCAGCATTTTCGACAATTACATCAACACTCTTTTCTAAAGTATCATAAGGATAAACCCCATCTTTAATACTTTCAGCATAAGATTTAATTGTCGCAATAGGGGTTTTCAAATCATGAGAAATATTTTGAATAATTTCTTCTTTAGTTTCTTCTTGACGTTTAATTTCGCTATGCATATCAACCAAAGCTTTAGCTAAATCACCTAATTCATCTTTTCTTTCAATGTTTAAAACGACATTATCTTCTCCCTGTCTAATTTTTTCTATATAACTCTGCATCTGCAAAAGCGGAGTTATAATAGTGGCTACCCAAATAGTAAGCAAGATAAAAATAACACTAAATACTATGGCACTGGTATTAGAAACATTACTTAACAAATCGTTTTCAATCGCATTACCATAGGCTTCACCAATAATAGAAATCACTTCAAATTTCCCTTCAGTATTTGAATAGTAATAAAAATATTTTTTATCGTTTGCTTCAAAACTGCTTTCTTTCCAACCAGAATCATTTTCCAATGCAATCTCATTTACTTTGCTGATAAACTCATCTGTTACTCTACCACCATAATATTTAATACATTTATTTTCAGAATAAACAAAATGAATAACATCAGCATCATAAGCTAAATCAGAAAACCCACTATCCTCATTTAACGTTTTAACCAAACTCTCTTGTGAGCGATGTAAAAGTGACATAACTTGATTTATCACAAAATCATCGATATTACCTCTTAAATAAACCGAGAAGAAAAAGATCAGCACTACACCAAATGTTACAATAATAAGGCTGACCTGTTGGAATAAAGAAACATCTGTTATTGATTTTAAAAATCTTCTCATTATCCTAATTTATAACCATATCCGTGTAAGGTATTAATATTTAGTTTAGGCATTTTCTTTCTTAATCTTCTTAATGTATCATCAACAACTCTATCTGAACCATAATATCCTTCGCCCCAGACAGCAGTAATGATACCTTCTCTTGATAAAGCCACTCCTTTTTTATGCACAAACAACATCAATAAATCAAATTCTTTTGTTGTTAAATCGATAATTTCCTCACCATCACTGATTGTTCTTTGAGTTTCATTGATTGCATAACCATCAATGATAAATTTTTCTTCTTCACGATAAAATCTCTGTATAATTTTATTGACTCTTAAAACAACTTCTTTCATATTAAAAGGTTTAGTAATGTAATCATCACTACCCTTTTCAAGGCCAATGATTCTATCAAATTCCTTATCTCTTGCACTAATAAAAATCATAGGCACATCATCTCTTTGACTTTTAATAACCTCAAATAAATCGAACCCGCTTTTTTCATCTAACATTATATCCAATAACCATAAATCAATGTCTTTATCACCCGTGTGTTGCAAAGCTGATTCATATGTATAAAATGACTTGACCAAGTACCCCTCTTTTTCAAGATACCTTTTCATTAATTCGTTCAAATCTTTTTCATCTTCGACGATTGCAATTGTTCTTTTCATTAACATCACCTACTTAAGAATATTGTATCATAAAATAACTATTGAAAAAATTCTTTTACCTTCAACATTTAAAACTTCATTTTATTATTTCTATTTATTTTCCATAATCCAACAGAAGATAAACTGAGAAATAAAGTGGCCATTAATTACCAAATCATCAAAGTCTTCATTTGATGATTTTTTAAAAATAAATATAACAATAATAACGAAACTATACCTTTTTCAACTTCTGCAATTACATAATGCTGAATTGCTATATGTGGAAAAATGATAAAATTGCTTTCTAATAAAGTTGCTTGGGCAAAAATAATGACTTGCGGCTTATAAAATAGAGTCTGTGAAGAAAATATTTGATGATAAAATACTGGTATTTTCCCACTATAGTCATAAATTATTATTGTTTTAAGAAGTATTATTTCTGTTACAAGATATTTACTGTCAATATCACGGCAAAAGAAAAACATCAAATATTGCTATTCAATTTTTTCTTTTTCGATTAAATCAGCTTAAATATTATTTAATTTGTTTTATTCTTTTTCAATTGTTTCTATTTTTTCAACTTTTTCCTTTTTAGGAGCATTCTTTCTTTTTTTAATAATGTAATAAACCGCTCCACCAACTGGTAACCAAATAGGAATACCAGCAATAACCAAAATCAGCGCATATTGAATGATAGAAACCAAAGCACTTGTACTTCTTACTATTCCTGATTTCAGATAATACAAGAAATCTTCAAAACTTAAAGCTGTAAACTTGATTTCTTGTGATGTTTGAATAACATCATCATATTCTGAAATATCTAAGTTAATTGTAGAATAAGCAATTAAAGAATCCCAAAAATTTAACTGCCCTTTTAAAATTTCAATTTCAGTAGTTGTTCTGTTAATTTCATACTGAATCTGCAGCATCTCTTCTACAGTATTCGCTTTATCAAAAAACTCTTGATATTTAGCTAGTTCTTTTTCCAGTTGTCTTAATCTAATGTCAGAATCAAAATATTCCTTAGTGATATCTTGAGTAAAAACATTAAGATATTTAACATCTTCTCCTTTATTAAGTTTGTCTAAAAAAGCATCAAGATTGTCAGCAGGAATTTTAAACTCCACTCTAATTGTGGTGTAATAATCGCCCTCATTTCTGCTAATATCTGTTTGATAACCATCAAATTCTTTAACTAAATCTAAAATGTTTTGATAAGATTCATTAACATTTTTTGTTTTAATCGTAGCTGCTCCATTTTTAATTAATTTTAGGTTATTGTTAATTGGTGTTTTTGTTGTTTGTTCACTATTCTTATTATATCCGTCAGCTTGATTTTGCCATTCAGAATCAATATAACCTGTATCTTTTGATGGTTCAGATTTACTACAACCAACAAGCATCAAAACTAGCAATACCATAATCCAAAACTTTCTCTTCATTTTTTTCTCCTCGTTTACCTCTTCTAGGTTTTTGGCTTTGTAATTAATACAAAAAGCCACTTAAAAAGTTTGTTTTCCCTTCTTCATTATTATAAAAATTTATCCCCTTAAAAATATACTAAAAAGATAACCCATTTATTCTGATTTATTTACAAATTACATCAGAATTATCTTTTACAACTAATTTAACTTAACCACTATGGCTAATACTATTTTACATAAAAAATTATTGATTGGTCAACTGTTCTAAGTATTGTTGGAAATGATTTTCCACATATTCACGATTAAAAGGTCTTCTTTGATTTTCAATATCTTCCAATATCTTTTGCATTTCGTTTTTTATTATTTGATCAATCTCCTTAGGGTATTTCATCAATTTGCGATGTTCTGTATATTCTTCTTGATCTAAAGTAATAATTGTATTATCAGAAAAAATTTTGTAGTCCAAATCATAATCAATATACTTAACTGCTTCACCATCATATAAAGCAGGTGAAGCTAAATTACAATAATAATAAATGCCATCACTTCTAATCATAGCAATTACATTAAACCATCTGTTATTGTAAAAATACCCTATTGCTGGTTCTCGTGTAAACCATTTTCTTCCATCTTGTTCAATTACCCAGGTTTTATTAGTGACAATAACACAATGATTCTTATCACTTTCCAAAACAAAACCCTGATCCCATGTTCGATATAGGGAACCATCATGTTTGAAAGATTGGATATAAACGGAAGAATTTTTTGCTGGAAACATCTTTACCTCACTTTTTAAATAATGGAGCCAGTTTTTCGTATAGCAGTGGTACAATAATTAAATCCATCAGCATTGTTGGGATAATATATGATCCATTATAAGTTAATGAACCCCAAAATGGTGTCTGCCATACAACAATCCCTGATATTGTTGAAAACATCAATCTAATTAGACTAGTAATTATAATACCACAATATAACTTTTTATAGTTAGGAACAAGGCTACTTAATCCGTATGCTCCATAAGCTAATAAATAGTCAAATAGAAAACTAAACATCCCATAGTAGTTAACTGAACCTGTCACTAACATTAGAATAACAGCTACAACACAAACAACTACTCCTTTTTTCCATCCTAAATGATAGCTTGCCAACAGTAAAGCAATCGTTCCAAGTGATAATCTGCCACCTTGTGGCATAACAAATAAATTAAATGTATTAGCAATAAAATCTAACACCACAAACAAAGCTCCATATAAAGCAATGTGTACTAATCCTTTAATATTCTGATTCATAAAAAAACACCTTTCTACAGGTGCCAAGAAACTTAGATCTTCCTACGCTAGTACTAACTAGATCAGGTCTAAGGGTATTTCTCAGCTTTCGCACCCCTGTCTTGTTTTTATTATAGATTGTTTATTTTTAATTGTCTATAATTAATAAAGAGGTATCAATAATGAAACTGGAAGAAAAACTACAATCTTTAATAGCTGATGAAAAGTATTTAATTACCTTGCTTTCAAATACTAGCGCTTTTTTTAATGAGCATTTAGATAATATAAACTGGGTAGGTTATTATCTTTTCAAAGATAATCAGTTGATATTAGGCCCTTTCCAAGGGAAAGTAGCTTGTGAAGTCATACCTCTTGAAAAAGGTGTTTGTGGTTATTGTGCAACAACTAGACAAACCATTGTTGTTGAGGATGTTCACCTGTTTGAAGGACATATCGCTTGTGACAATGCTTCAAATAGCGAAATCGTATTGCCTATTATTATCAACAATGAATTATTTGGTGTTTTAGATATCGATTCACCAATTAAATCCAGATTTAAAAAAGAAGACAAAAAAATGTTAGAAAAGTGTGTACAAATTTTGCAAGGCAAAATAAAACAGCTGCTTTAGCTGTTTTTATTATATTTCAATAATTTTTAAAACTTCCATTACACAAATATTTCCCCAGAAATATTGTTGTTTACATCTTATATTTATCAGTTTTTTAGTACCATCCTCTAAGTTTCATTGCATCAGCCACTACTTTAATTGAATACATATAAGCTGCTTCTCTCATCGAAATATCACTATGTTGTTTGTATAAACCCCATATATTTTCAAATGCTTTTCTCAATGTAGCTTTGGCTTCATTTAATACTCTTTCTTCACTCCAAGAGTAACCATATAAGTTTTGTACCCATTCAAAATAAGAAACCGTTACACCACCAGCATTAGTCAAAATATCAGGTGAAACAAAAATATTCCTTTCCTTGAAGATTTTATCAGCTTCAATTGTTGTTGGACCATTGGCAGCTTCAATTACTGCTTTAGCTTTTATATTTCTTGCAATTTCTTCATCTATCGCATTTTCAAGGGCAGCAGGAATTAAAAGATCAACATCTAAACTCCAAAAATCATCCATATCAATTACTTCAACACCTTCAAACTCTGCTAAATTCATATTTGACTCTTTAAATTTCATCAGCGATTTAACATCAATGCCATCTTCTTTATAAATCGCATAAGCTTTCCCATTATAAAATTCAGCAATTGATACAACTTTTATTTTTTCATCTTGAAGTGATTTACATGTAAAACTGCCCACATTGCCAAAACCTTGAACAGAAGCACTTGCTTCTTCAGCTTTTTTTCCAATTTTTTCTAAATAGCACTTGGCAATTTCTACGATACCAACCCCCGTTGCCTGAGTCCTGCCCAAAGAGCCACCTAGCAAAATAGGTTTGCCCGTAATAAAGCCAGGCTGCTGATAACCATTAATCCTTTCATATTCATCCAGCATCCAAGACATTATTTGAGCATTTGAGCCCACATCAGGAGCAGGAATATCAATATGATCCCCTAAATATTTATGAGTTTTTTCAATATAACCCCTTGCTAATTGTTCAAGTTCATTCAACGATAATTCTAATGGGTTCACCGTAATACCGCCCTTGCCACCGCCATAAGGAATCCCAACAACCCCACACTTAAAAGTCATCAGAATTGAAAGAGCCTTCACTTCCTCTAAATTCACACTTTGATGAAAGCGAACCCCTCCTTTATAAGGTCCGACTGCATTATTATGCTGAGCTCGATAACCTTTAAATGTTTTAATAGTTCCATCATCCATCTTAACAGGAATACTCACCTCTAAAACTCTTTGAGGCTCTTTTAAAAGCTCGTAAACCTCCTTTGGTAACCCCAGCTTATCAACTGCAAATCTGATTTGAGTTTGAGCATTTTTTAATATTTCAGGCATATAAATCCTCCTCATTGATAATCTAAATCAAAATTATATTTATATCTTACATCAAAAACACAATAAAGAAAGCAAAATATTCAAATATAAATAAAATTAAACCCTACTGATAACAGTACTTTTCTTAAGCGAACTGCTATTCAAATGCTATTAATTTTGCATCTTTAACCTGTTTTAAAACTTTTAACTCTTCAATTAATTCACTCATACTTATGTTTATATCTGCAATATCTATTGACATTATTACATTTGCTAATTCGTTTATTGGCAATGACTGAGATATTGTAAGTATACTAATTTTATTATTTTTAAGAACATTCAGTACACTTGATAAACTTCCTGAACGATGAATCAAGTCCACACTTAAAATTGCTTTTCTTGTAATTTCGCTTTCTTCTGGCAAAAACACATAATCTTTATATTTATAGTAGGTGCTTCTTGAAATACCCATCGCTTTAACAGCTTCACTTATATTTGGGTATTTTTTTTCTTTTATCATTTGATTTACTTCTATTACTTTCATGAAGTAGTCAGGTAATACCTTTTTATGAATAATTAAATAATCTTTAGACATTTACAATTCCTCCACTTCAATTAATGTTTTATGGATTTTACAATCTATTAATTTCCAACTGTTTTTAGTTTTTGATACATCTATTTTCCTAGAAAAATTATCATCATTTGATATTGCTAAACAGGTCGGTCCTGATCCACTTATCATAAATGTGTAGGCTCCTTTATTTAGACACTGCTGTTTCAACAAGTCAAAATCTGGTATTAACATTTTTCTATATGGCTCATGAATTTTATCATTGTTTGATAATTTAAGAATATTATCATCTCCATCATTTAATGCTAAGCATAAACTGATAATGTTAGATAAATTAGAAACGGTATCTTCTTTTGAATATGAACAAGGTAAAACCGCTCTAGCAAGGCTAGTTGAAACTTCAAAGTCTGGAATTAATACCATAAATCTATATTTCTCATGCACATCTATTTTTTTGCAATAAGGAATATTATTGTCCATAAAACTGGCAGTTAATCCTCCAAAAATAGCAGGAGCAATATTATCTGGATGTCCTTCTATGGCTGTACATATTTGAAATATTTCCTGAATTGTCAGTTTATTATTATTTAAATGGTTCGCAGCTATTGCGCCAGCCACTATTAAAGAAGCACTAGATCCTAAACCTCTAGCTATTGGAATATTAGTTTCAATTTTTAAATGAATGTTTCTAAAAGTGTTTGATATCTCATTCACCTTATCAAAAGCTATCATAAAAAGATTATTTCTATTTTGATATTTTTTATCTACTCCTTCTATAAATAGTAAATCGCTTTCTTCTATGTAGAAAGTATTATAAATATTTAATGCCAAACCTAAAGTATCATAACCTACCCCAAGGTTTGCACTGGTTGCAGGAACTTTAATCTTAATCATTTAACTCTTTAATCCTTTCTATTACATAGTTTCTTCCTTCATCAATATTTATTGTCTTATCGTGTAAAATTTCTAATTTATATATTTCTTTTAAATTTGATGGAACTTCTTCTTTAGATAATTGTGCTAATTCTCCGATTGCTATTTTTTCATCTTTTACAAACTTATCAAAAATAGAACTTAACACACTGTTTGGAAATTTAAAAGGTGAAGCTGTCGCAAGGATGATATTTTTATAATTATCCATGTATTTATTACTTGCATGGTAGGCAATTGCAGTATGAGGATCGATTAATCTGTTGTCTTCATGAAATGCTCTGTACATAGCTTTGCTGCACTCAATTTCGCTTGCATATATCCCTACAAATGACTGTTGTAGTTTATTTAACATTTCTTTATCTATTTCATATCTTCCTTTTGTCTTTAAATCATCCATGTATTGCTTAATTTTTTTATCATCAAAATTACTTAACATGAATAATAATCTTTCTAAATTACTTGATATTAATATATCCATAGAAGGAGACATTGTATTATAAAATTTTCTATTTATATCATAAATACCAGTATTAATAAAATCGACTAAAACACTGTTTTTATTGGAAGCACATACCAGTTTATTTATTGGACAGCCGATTAATTTTGCGATATATCCTGCTAAGATATCTCCAAAGTTTCCTGTTGGTACAATAAAATTTACTTTCTCAGCAAATTTAATAGATTTATCTTTCACCAAACTGCTGTAGGCTTTAAAATAGTAAACAACCTGTGGTATCAGTCTGCCTATATTGATTGAATTTGCACTTGATAATTGTACATTTTTATAAATTTCATGGATTTCACTGTCTTCATATATTGTTTTTACTAATTTTTGACAATCATCAAAATTGCCTGCAACTGATACAACATCAACATTGTTTCCTTTAGTGGTATTCATTTGTCTTTTTTGAATTTCGCTTACTCCATCTTTGGGATAAAATACTGTGATATAGGTATTTTTTACATCTTTAAAAGCTTCTAATGCAGCTTTGCCTGTATCTCCGCTTGTGGCAGTTAAGATGTATATTTTTTTGTTTTTATTGTAATCTTTATAAGCTGCACTCAATAAATGAGGGAGAATTGTTAAAGCCACATCTTTAAAAGCAGAAGTTGGTCCATGATAGAGTTCTAATAAAAAATCCTTTCCTATTTTAGTTACTGCAATAACATCATCTTTTTTAAATGAATTAGTATAGGCATTAGATACACATATTCTTATTTCTTCTTTAGTAAAATCATCAAAGATTTTTGAAAGTATATATGTTGCTAGTTGATGATAATTGAAATCTAAACATTTGTTTAAATCTATTTTTATATCATTTAATTCTCTAGGCGTATATAGACCACCATCTTTTGCCAGTCCTTGAATTATAGCCTCTTTAGAACAAACAACATTCTCTTTATTTCTTGTGCTTACAAATAAACGCATAAAATTCTCCTTGATTACATCTTGAAAGAATGATACTATGTTTCTAAGACAAAAACAAGTGTTTTTCTAGGAAGGACAGTTAAATTATGAAAATTGCGTTATTAGGACATGGAAATGTTGGCAGAGGGGTATCTTATATTATTGATAATGGTAAGACAAGTTTTATTAAACACTTAGAAATTAAAAAAATTCTGGTAAAAGATGAAAGTGAAGCTACTGATGAAAGAATGGTTTTTAATATTGATGATGCCTTAGATGATGATATTGATATTGTAGTTGAATGTTTAGGTGGATTAGACTTTCCTTTTGTCTGTATCTCCAAGGCATTAAATATGAAAAAACATGTGGTTACCAGCAATAAAAAAGTCATGGCAACTTATTATGATGAACTAGTTAACTTAGCCAAGAAAAATGGTGTAAACATTATTTTTGAAGGTAGTGTTGGTGGGGGAATTCCAGTAATGTCTAATATCAGACATACAAAAAGAGTTGATGAAATCAGTGCTTTTAGCGGAATTTTTAATGGAACTACCAACTTTATCTTAGATAAAATGACTAAAGAAGGAAAATGTTTCAATGATGTATTGACCAAAGCTCAAAAACTAGGCTATGCGGAAAGCGATCCTGGTGATGATATTGATGGTCATGACGTTAGATATAAATGCTGTTTAACTGGCAATATGGTTTGGGATACATCTTTAAACTTGGATGATATTACTACTTTTGGGGTAAGAACTGTTAATCAAAAAGATATTGATTTTGGCCAAAAACATCAATCAACACTAAAACTGATCGGTAGAGGCATAAAAACAGATGAAAATGTACAGGTTTTTGTTTTACCTGAGTATATTACCAATAATGATACTTTAGCTCACATCCCTTCTAATTTAAATTGTATTGTTTTTAAAAGTGAAAATTTAAATGTTACATCCTATATTGGACAAGGTGCAGGAACCTTCCCTACCGCTCATGCGGTAGTTCAAGATATTGTTTCTTTATTAAACAATGAAGACTTAACAATAGAAAATAATAATAAAATTGAAATCAATAATAAGAATTATAAAAGCAAGTTTTATGTAAGAACAGAAAACTTAGAATTTTTTAAAAATTACATTTATAAAAAAATTGATTCAGATGTAATTATCACTGAACCTATAGATTTATTTAAATTAAAAGATTTAATGGAAAAAACAGAGGATAAAAAGATGTTTGTGGCAGGAGTTTCGTTATGATTAAAGTAGTTAAATTTGGTGGAAGTTCAGTCGCCAGTGCGACTCAATTTAAAAAAGTTAAAAATATTATAGACAGTGATAAGGACAGAATTTTCATTGTCACAAGTGCTTGTGGCAAATCTGGTAATGAAGATCATAAAGTTACTGACTTGCTTTATTTGTGTCATGCCCATATAAAGTATGGGGTACCTTTTGATGATTTGTTTAACATGATTTATGACAAATATATGGGAATTAAAAAGGATCTTAATTTAGAAATAGATTTAGAAAAAGAATTTAAAATTATCAGAGATTTAATGGATAAAGACATTAGTCTTGATTATCTGGTTTCTAGAGGAGAATACTTAACTGCCAAGTGTTTAGCTGAATATTTAAACGGGCAGTTTATTGATGCCAGTGAAGTTATTGCGTTTAATTATAATGGCGAAATCAATTTTGAAAAAAGTGAACAAAATTTAATAAGCAAGATAAAAAATGGCAGAAGAATTGTAATTCCTGGATTTTATGGTGCTTTACCTAATGGTACAATAAAGGTTATGTCTAGGGGAGGCAGTGATATTAGCGGTTCAATTTTGGCTAATATTGTAAATGCGGATGTTTACGAAAATTGGACAGACGTTTCTGGTTTATTGATAGCTGATCCTAGAATTGTAAGCAATCCTAAGACTATTAATTACATTACTTATAGCGAACTTAGAGAGCTCAGTTATATGGGCGCTAATGTCCTTCATGATGATGCAATTTTTCCAGTAAGTCAAAAAAATATTCCAATTAACATTAGAAATACTAATAAACCAGAACATCCTGGCACCATGATTTTAAACGATTGCAGTAAACAGGATGCTATAGAGCCACCTCATTTTATCACTGGGATTTCTGGCAAGAAAAACTTTTCTGTAATTACTATCAACAAGTTTCAGATTTCTAATGAAGTTGGCGGTTTAAGAAAGGCTTTACAAGTATTTGAGGACTTTAAAGTTTCTATTGAGAGTGTTCCTTCAGGCGTTGATTCCTTTAGTATCGTGGTTGAAACTGAAGCAATCGAAAAAGTCGTTTATGAAATAATTGCCAAATTAAAAAAGGATTTGGACTGTGATAATATTACAGTTATTGATAAAATGGCTTTAATTGCGGTGGTCGGTAGAAGTATGAGAAACAAACCTGGAATGTCAGGACTCTTGTTTGGTGAACTTGGCGCAAACAATATTAATATTAGAATTATTAATCAAGCAGCTGATGAGATTGATATCATTATCGGTGTTGAAAATAAAGACTTTGAAAAAACAATTAGATGTATCTACGATAAATTTATTACAAGGAGTGACTCATTATGAAAATAGGTATTTTAGGGGCTACTGGGGCAGTTGGTCAGCAGATGATGCAGTGTTTAGTTGAACAAAACATTAAGGTTGATGAACTAAGGCTTATGGCTAGCCATAGAAGTGTTGGAAGAGAATTTGAGTTTAAAGGCGAAATTTTAAAAGTTATTGAAACTAAGGAAGATAGTTTTGAAGGATTAGATGTAGTATTAGGTGCGGCGGGGGCGAAATCTTCCAAATATTTTGCGCCTTTTATAAAAAAAGCAGGAGCTGTATTAATTGATAATAGTAGCGCTTTTAGATTGGATGATGATGTTCCTTTAGTTATTCCTGAAATTAATGGCGAAGATGCCAAAAAGCATAATGGAATTATTGCCAATCCCAATTGCAGTACCATTATTGCTTTTATGGCTTTATATGGCATTAATAAAAAATCCAAACTTACTAAGATAATTGCTAGCACCTATCAAGCTGTCAGTGGTGCTGGCATAGAGGGAATAAGTGAACTTGAAAAGCAGATTGAAGCGATTGCAAATGGTAAAGAAATAGAAAAAAATATCTTTGCCCATCAAATTGCCTATAACTGCATTCCGGCAATTGGAACATTTCTAGCAGATGGTTACACTGATGAAGAAATGAAAATGCAAAACGAAGGAAGAAAAATTATGCATTTGCCTGCTTTGGATGTGACTTGTACTTGTGTTAGAGTCCCAATAATTAGAAGTCATAGTATTTCTATTAGTTTTGCTACTGAAAAAACATTGACAATCGAAGAAATCAGGCAGGCTATTTCTAGCAGTAAAGGGGTTAAATTAATGGATGATGGTAAAAATAACATTTACCCTATGCCAATAAGTACCAGTGATAATGATATTATCGAAGTTGGTAGAATTAGAGAAGATAAAACCATAGGCGGTTATTCTTTATTCTGCAGTGGTGATCAAATTAGAAAGGGTGCTGCTAGTAATACCGTAGCTATAATTAAGTGTTTATAATTGCTAATTTTAATTATTTTTGTATTATCACACAATTTCACACCATGATTTGATATTTTTTCACATCTTTGTTAGTATTATAAACTTGCAAGTAGAAAATTACTTGTACATATATATCCTTTCTATTTCAAAAATATTTTATCCCCCCAGAAAATAAAGCAGGATTTCCTGCTTTATTTTTACATATTAAACAATTTAAAATATGGTACTATTGGAATCTCACTTATATAACTTTTCGCAAAAATTCTTTGTTGAGATACCTTACCAAAATGTCTTTCATTTAAAAGGTGTTTATTTGACATATATCTAACATATAAGGCTTTCTTAAGAAGAAAAGCTCTGGCAATTGCTTTATCAATGTATGGTTTTCTTTCACCTGATTCTAAAGGCAAAATTGTTTCTATCGTTTCTTCAAAAATATCTTGACTAATTTTTATGCACTGTTCCTTCATCAAATCAACATCATTTATATATTTGTTATCTAACTTTCTTTGAATTGATACTGTTGCATGTTTTCCATTAAGCATTTCTTTGAACACTTCAATTACCTCATCTCTATTGTCTTGATTTAAATAAACTGCTATTAAATCATTTTTGTCATCTTCAAAATAGTTATCTACTTCAGTCAAACTAAAAAACATGCCTTTAGCTTCAATGTAACTATTGGTATTAATTACTAATGCCCTTTGAAGATCTTCGTTTTTCCAGTAAATAATGTAAGGAACTTTAAGGCTATTGTCATCTATTTTTTTTGCATCTTTATAACCTATCTGTTTATTAGCAATTAAAGCCATATTAAATTTTAGGCCAAAATTTGTATAAACATACAGATTCTCGTTTTCTTCAAGCATCATTTCTAATAATTTTCGGTTTTTTTCATTAGCATAGATATTTAAATAATCTTTTAATTGACCATTAAAACTCACTAAAGAATCAAACTGACCATAACTAATCAAATAATCATAAATTGCCATTGTCTTATCTCCTGTTGCAAACATATCTTAATATAATTAATAAAAACTGTAAATGCTTACCTTTTTAGTTTAACAATTAATGTTTTTTTTGTATAATCATAATTGACTGAAGATTATTAAAAAAGGAGAAATATTAGTGGATTATAAAAAGTTTTTTTTAAGCCATCAAATTGATTTAACTGAAATACAACTGCAGCAGTTAAATGAATATGCTGATTTATTAATCCAGTGGAATAAGAAGTTTAACTTAACAGCCATTACTGATAAAAAAGATATTTATGTTAAACATTTTTTAGATTGTCTATTACTAGGAAAATTGTTTAATCCCAACGATAATCTAATTGATGTTGGAACTGGAGCGGGATTTCCAGGACTAGTATTAAAAATATATAATCCTAATCTTGAAGTGTGTTTATTAGAACCAAACAATAAAAAAATCTCTTTCTTAAATGAAGTTATTTCAGCACTAAACCTAAAAAAAGTTTATGTTTCTAACCAAAGAGCAGAAGATTTTGCTAAAAAGAATTTTGAAACTTTTAAATTTTCTACTGCTAGAGCTGTTGCTTCTTTAGATATCTTATCTGAACTATGTTTACCACTAGTACAAGTAGGGGGGCACTTTTTGGCAATGAAAGGACCAAAAGGATATGAAGAATTAAAACAGGCTGAAAAGGCTATTGAAATTCTAGGAGCAGAAATAAACAAAATTAGTGAATTCGGTTTAGATGAAGATAATGTACGTTTAATTATTGATCTAAAAAAAATCAGAAATACCCCAAATCAATATCCAAGAAATTATGGACAAATTAAAAAGAAACCATTATAGGAGGAATTATGACACAATATCAACTTATTAACATTGATGAAATAAAACCAAATCAATATCAACCAAGAAGTAATTTTGATAATGAAACAATCGAAGAATTAGCTCTTTCAATTAAAGAACACGGATTAATTCAGCCAATCACTGTCAGAGAATCTTATACGGGTTATGAATTAATTGCTGGCGAAAGAAGATACAGAGCTTGTAAAAGTTTAGGTCATAAACAGATTAATGCTATTGTAATAAAAGCTAATGAAGTTCAGGCAGCCACTTTATCTTTGATAGAAAATATTCAAAGAGAAGATCTATCGCCAATTGAAGAAGCTAATGGTTACTTACAAATGATTCGCTTAACTGGTCTTACTCAACAACAGTTAGCTCATAAAATAGGCAAAAAGCAAACCACAATTTCCAATAAAATAAGGTTGTTGAATTTAAATAACGAAGTTCAAGATGCCATAAATGCTAAAGAAATTACTGAAAGACATGGTCGAGCAATGTTGTCGCTTAACGAGAAGCAACAAAAGGAAGTTCTTCAAGCTATCTTGAATAAGGATTTAAATGTGAAAGAAACAGAAAGTTTTATTGAAACTAATTATGTTAAAGAAACTAAAAAGAAAAAAGGAAGCATTAAATGTTTTGGCATTTCTGCTCAATTAATTATCAATTCTTTTAGAGATACTTTTAAAAAAGCCAAAGCTTTTGATCGTAGCATTCAAATGGCTGAGCAAGATAATGATGAAGATTACATTATTACGATAACTATCAAAAAATAGTTTCTTTATGATAAAATGATTATTGAGGTATACATGTATGGGAAAAATTATTGCATTAGCCAACCAAAAAGGTGGCGTTGGAAAAACTACAACAAGCATCAACCTTTCTGCAGGTTTAGCATATTTAGGCAAAAAAGTTTTATTAGTGGATTTAGACCCGCAAGCTAACTCAACTCAAGGAGTTGGAGCTAGAAATTCTATAAAATATAGCACTTATGATTTGCTGCTTAAAGACGTTGAAACTGAAAAAGGAATTATTTCTCTTAAAATTCCACCAATTGATTTAATTCCTGCCACCATAGATTTAGCAGGAAGTGATATAGAAATGGCGAATTACCAAGAAGGTAGAGAAAGATTATTAAAAAATAAGCTAGAGCCTATTAGGCATAACTATGATTTTATAATCATTGACTGTCCACCTTCACTAGGATTATTAAATACCAATGCTTTAACTGCTGCTGATTCTGTAATTATCCCTGTACAATGCGAATACTATGCCTTAGAAGGATTAACTCAGCTTCTTTCAACAATTAGACTGGTTCAAAAACTTTACAACCCTCATTTGTATATTGAAGGTGTCTTATTGACTATGTTTGATGGAAGAACTAATTTATCTATTGAAGTTCAACAAGAAGTTAGAAAATATTTTAAAGAAAGAGTTTATCGTTCTTATATTCCTAGAAATGTTCGTTTATCAGAAGCTCCTTCTTATGGAAAGAGCATCTTTGAACATGATATTAAATCTGATGGAGCTAGAGCATATGCTGCTTTAGCTAAGGAAGTTATTACTAAAAACTCATAAGGAGGTAAAAGATGGCAAAGAAAAAAGAAAACAAAGAACGTTTAGGAACTGGTTTGGCTGCTATTTTTGGCGATGATGTTATATCAGTCATTGATGAGATACAAAACAGTGCTAGAGCTGATGAGTATGGTCGTAGAGCCAGTTTGAAATTAACTGATATTCGTTCTAATCCATATCAACCAAGAAAAGTTTTTGACCAGGAAAAATTGGAAGAACTTGCTCAATCAATTAGAGAAACTGGTGTTTTTACTCCTATCTTAGTAAGAGAGGCAACTGGAGGGTATGAATTAATTGCCGGAGAAAGAAGAGTTAAAGCTTCTGTTTTAGCTGGGAAAGAAGAAATACCAGCTATTATCATGGATTTCAATGATACTCAAATGATGGAAATTTCTTTATTAGAAAATATTCAAAGAGAAGACCTAAATGTACTAGAAGAAGCAAGTGGCTATAAAAAATTAATCAAAGCTCTTGGTTATACTCAGGAACAACTGGCTAATAGAATTGGCAAAAGTAGAGAGCATGTTTCTAATACTTTAAGATTATTAAAACTTCCTAAGGATGTTCAAAAATTAGTCGAAGAAAATAAATTATCAATGGGACATGTAAAATGTTTACTTACACTAGATGATAAAATCATTAGTGAAATCGCACATAAAGCTGTTAGCGAAGGATTATCAGTAAGACAGGTTGAGGCTTTAGCATCAGATAAAAAGGCTTCTAAACCTGTTAAAACAAAGGCAGAAGACCCATATTTAGTAGATTTACAAAATTCTCTACAAAGAAAATTTGGTTCAAAAGTAAAAATTACCAAAAACTCAATTAACATCTTTTACCAAGATAAAGATGAGTTGAATAGACTGTTAGAATTGTTGGATATTATTGATTAACCCCTCATTGTTGAAGGGGTTTTTGTATATTAATATTATGTGTGGTAGATACTATTTTGATGAAAGCATCGATATTTCTAAAATCCTACAAATACTAGAAAAGAAATATAATCAAGATACTTTAGATTTATTATCAACTGGTGAGATCTTTCCTTCTAATATATCTTTGGTATTTGCTAATAATGATTATCAATTAATGAAGTGGGGTTATTCATTAAACAAGAGAAATTTAATTAATACTAGAATTGAAACCATAAGAGATACTAATATTTATAATAAAGACTATCAAGATCATAAATGTGTTATTATTGCCTCAGGGTTTTATGAATGGGATAAACATAAAAAAAGACACTATCTTCATACCAATGAAGACATTATTTACTTCGCTGGCATCTATCAAATAGATAGTCCCATCTATAACTATTCCATCATTACCACTGAAGCAAGTTCAACTAGAAACATTCATAATCGTGTTCCTATTGTATTAAATAAAAATGAAGTTGATGATTATTTAAATGGTAAATACTCAATTGAGCAATTAATTGATTTACAGCCAGTATTCATTAGCGAAACTGATTATGAGATTTTCTCTCTTTTTTAAAAATATTCGATTCTTCAAATAATAAAGAGATAATTTTTTAAAACTATCTCTTTTATTTCATTTAATTAATGTTTTTTATGTGCCTTTATCTTTTAAAAGTATTGAGTGATTATATATTTCGTATAAAACAGCCATCAAAGAAATTGTTGCTGCTATCCAGCAATAGCTATTGGCAAATTCAGTATTTATTATAAATGGTATCCCAAAAAGGCCTACTGAAGTCATTTTATTTAACAGGCTGTGAGTTGAAGAAAGTTCTCCAAATTTGAAAGCAAAATACAAATAATCAAATAATCTTAGCATCACTACTACTGTTACCAAAATCCAAATCTTTTTTGAGAGCCTAGCCCATAAAAGAGGCATAAGTTTAATTATTGTTACTGTATAATATACAAAATCTGCTGCAGTATCCAACTTTGAACCTAATACACTTTCAGCATTTAATTTTCTAGCTAAATAACCATCTAGAATATCGCTAAAACCTGTAAAAGCATAAATGAAAAGAAAAACATCAGTATTTATATCTAATGGCAGTAAGATAATAGTTCCAATGATTCTTAAAATTGTAACAAAATTTGGAATATGCCTTTTAATATTTTTCATACTAATATTATAGCAAATTAAACTGATTGTGCACGAAAAAACAAACCAAAAATTAAAGCAATTCTTTTTTAATATGACAAGATTTCGTAACCATCTTCAGTTACTAAAACCATATGTTCCCATTGAGCCGAAGGTCTTTTGTCTTTAGTGTAAGCAGTCCATCCATCGATTGTCGAAATTCTAATGGCACTTTTTTTCATATTAAGCATTGGTTCAATGGTAAAAATCATCCCTGGCGCTAATATCATACCACTATTCTTTTTCCCATAATGGAAAACAAATGGTTCTTCATGAAATTCTAAACCAATACCGTGTCCACCAAAATCTCTTACAACTTTGTAGCCATTTTTTAAAGCATGTCGTTCAATGTAATAACCAATATCTCCCAAGTAACCATAAGGTTTAACTTGTTCAAGTCCAATTTCTAAGCATTCTTTACAAACCCTAACAAGTCTTTCTTTTTCAGGAGTTGTTTGACCAATAATAAACATTCTACTAGCATCTGAATAATAACCGTTGTAGATTGTTGATACATCGACATTGACAATCATTCCTTCTTTTAAAACCGTATTTTTATTAGGAATTCCATGACAAACAACATCATCTATTGATACACAGACATGCTTTGGAAAGCCACCATATTTGTATGGTGCACAAATTGCTCCTTGTGATTCAGTGTATTCTTTAACCCAATTATTTATTTGTTCAGTTGTAATTCCTTCCTTTATTCTTTCAGCAACATAATCTAATACTGCTGTATTTATTTTGGCACTTTCTCTAATGCCTTGAATTTGTTCTTCTGTTTTAATTAGTTCATCTCTAGGTACATTTAAATGACCTTCTTCTCTGAGCTGCTGTAGTTTTTTTAAAACCTTTTCTCTATTCATTAGCAGGCTCCTCTATGTAGTAAGAACCATTAACTCCAAAAAGTGTAACTCCCCTTTTAATATTGCCAGTGATTAAATTAGGTTCACCTTTTATAACTAAATCATCCACAATATAGACGCCTTTTGAAATTTTATAATCAGCAGCTGATGGAACAATTGTCGTCAAACCATTATAAGTTGGAATTGTTCCAGTAATTAATTGTCCATTAACATATGCTGTATATCCTTTTAGAATATCTGCTTCTGTCGCTGTTGCATTTGTGGTGTCGATATCTTTCATTGTTCCAGCAACTAATTGTCCACGAATATATGCTGTTTTTCCTTCTTTGATATCAGCTGCTGTTGCGGTACAACCAGTTGTCAACATATAACCATTTTGTTCATATGCTGTTTTAATATCTGCTGCCATTTTATTTTTAAAGACGAAAAATGAAATAGTTGCTCCAACAAGCACGCATATTAATCCTAAGGTAAAAGCATTTTTGAAATAGCTTGGTGTAACGTATTCGTATTCGTCGTCAGCATCATAATATTCTTCGTATTCTTCGGTCTTTTCAGGTTCTATTTTTTCTTCTTTAGCCAAAGGTGCCATTTCTTCAACAACTTCTTCAGTTTTTTCTTCAATTGTTTTTTCTAATATTTCCTCATTTTCAGTTGAATATATTTGGACTCCAAACTTTTCTCTAACATCATCAATTTCTCTGGTTTCTTCACTTGAAAGTACACGATAGTTTTTAGCCTCATCGTTTTCAACTTTTTTAGCAACATTTCTTCCTTTTTTAAAAAATCTCATATTGCTACCTCCTAATGTCCATCATAAGTTCCAACAATGTTGAAAATCATGACACCTTTTTTAATATTTTTAGGCAATAAGTTACTATCCCCTTTGACTATTAAGTCACTGCTCAAATACCCCCCACCTTCAAATGAAATTGGTCTACCAGTAGGAGAAATTGTTCTGCCAGAAATTTTAGGAAGTGTACCAACTACTAACTCTCCGTTAACATATGCTGTTTTACCTTGCAAAATTACATTTGAAGTAGCTGTTGCTCCACTGGTATCAAAAACAACCGCTGTACCATTTAAAAGTTCTCCATTAGAATAAGCTGTTTTACCAAGCGCAATATCTTCTGGAGTAGCTGTTGCATCAGTTGTTAAGACATATCCTTCATCAAGCATTTCATTTAAAACTGTTTTCTCTAAAATAATATGAGTCAAATAATAGCCACCACTTATTCCTAACAAAAGCGCTGAAACAGCAATAGTTATCATTCCAATAATAATCTTTTTATTCGCGAATTCTAAAGCATCCATAAATAACACTCTCCTTGCAGGTTTAATTATAATACAATTAGTTTAAAAAATGAATAAATCCCATTTAATCACATAATCACAAGAAAAACGGCTTTAAATAGCCGTTATTTTCATTAACCTAAAATTTTTGTGATTTAGCTAAATAATAGTTTTTATAATTTATATCATCTGTCACATCTTTAATAACATTGAAATATTCTGGAATAATTACTTCCTCATTTTCACTTGGAATTTGAACACTCAATAATGCTTTGGTTTTATCAAAGGCAAAGATATCCAACTTAAAGAAACGACTTTTTTCAATAAAACCATATCTTTCTTTATCCACGATATTTAATTGATGGTTAATTTCAACCGAATAATCTGTATATTGTTTTTCTGAGATAATCCTATCTCTTTTTATTCTAGTATTGGGAGTTAATTGAGTTGCTTCGGAATAATAGAAAATTGTATTGCCATCTTTTTCTCTTCTTCGAATTCTCTTTTCAATTCCTTCAGGTGATTTAAGATAATGTTGAAGAATATGAACATAAGAAACATTAGTTTCACTTTTAACTTTTTCAATTATTTCATCATTTATTTCTACTAAATATTTTTTAAATATTTCAATTGGTTTTTCATCACCTAAATAGGTGAAGACTGCTTGAATTGCTTTTCTAAGCTTTACTTCAAAATCAGTTTCATTAGTAATAACTACTCTGTTAGGATGAGCTGACCAACTTTTTAAAATTGTATCATCAACTTTTCTAGCATCCTCAATAGATTCATATCTAGCTGCGTTATTAGAAAGAGTATAAGCTTCTTCGGCGCCTTTAGCACTAGTTACTAAATGCATTACTAAATCATATCTATCAAGTATCTGTTGTTCATTTAAATTAAATCCTTTTAATATTTCAGCAAACTCGTTTTCTGAAACATAACCTTTATTATCTAAAATACCTCTATCAATAAAGACTAATACTTTTTCTCCTTCAATTTCTTCAGCTGCTTGATTGCATAATTCTTCCTTTTTTAACTGTAAAGCAATGCAATACTTTTGAAATTGATACATTCCCATAGTTGCTGGTGAAATACCACCTGAGATTAAATCGGTAGCTGATTCATTGGCAATTATTACACGATAACCCCTTTCAGCAAAAACTTCTTCTGCTCTACTCATAAAAGTTGTTTTTCCACTACAAGGCCCACCTGTAAATACTATTCTCTTAATACTTTTCATCCGTTTTTCTCCTAACACTATCAATTTTATAACAAATCCCCATTATTTCAAGATAATCAGTCATCTGGATATTCATAGTAGTCTATTATCATTATATTTTTCTAATGCTCTTCACATATTATTTCTATCGCTTTTTCCATAACTTCTATTTTTGCATTTTGTGGATCTCCCCCATATTCACCATCTAAAGTCCATGGTACTTGTTCATCAAAAATAAATTCTATGTTATTAGTTTTAAATATTTTAACTAAATCATTATCCCCTTTACCAGAAACAAGATAGGTTGTTATATTGCTTAATTCAATCAAATCCTTTGGCGCTTTTACTAGTGTCACTTCAAAAAGACCATCATCTAATAATACATCTTGATTTGATAAATTATACAGACTTCCAACTGACAAAGTATTTGTTACCATACCAAAGATATATTCATCTTCAGAAATGCTATCATCTACTACTATTTTCACTTTGTAAGTTTTCATTGAAGTTAATGAATTTATTCCTTGCAAAAAATAAGCCACCTTGCCTAAAAGATTTTTCATTTCCTGAGTAGTAACATACGATACATCAGTAAACACCCCAAAAGCAGCCACATAAAGAAAATATTCATTATTAAATTTACCTATATCTATTTTCCTAGGTTTTCCTTTCATTGCTAATATTGCAGCCTTTTTCATATCTTTTGGCAAATCTAAGCTAGTCGCAAAGTCATTAACTGATCCTGCTGGAATATAACCTAAAGTTTTATTGTAGTTTGATTTTATCAATCCATTTATTACTTCATGTAAAGTGCCATCTCCACCAGAACAAATAATTTTGTCATATTTATTTGCTCGTTTTCTCACTATTTTATATGCTTCTTTAGCTTTTTGAGTAGCATGAACTGTCAATTTAACCTTTTTTTCACTACTAAAATAGTTGAGTATGCTCCACAAATTATTTTTGATTTGTAGTTGACCTGCAACGGGGTTATAAATAAATAATATTTTCATAATACTCTCCCTAGTTCTATTCTATTTCTTTTTTTTGCTTATTACAAACTTTATCTCGATATATGATAAAATGTAAGAGATAGCTATTAGGAGGAAAAGTTTTTTGAAAAATTCAACAATAAAAAATTTAAAGAAAATTATTATCTTTGTTGTTGTTCTGTTTATTGTCTGGGGAGTATTTTGGCTTCAAAACAATTTTGATAAGTTTTTTGAAAAACCTAATATTCCAAAACAAACTCAAACATCAATTGATGAAAACCAAAGTTATTTTGACAAAGAAAATGTCGCCCTTTATATTCACACTTATGGGCACTTACCAAATAACTATGTAACTAAAAAAGAAGCAACTGAAGCTGGTTGGAGTGGTGGTTCAATAGAAGAATATTTGCCTGGAAAAGCAATTGGGGGTGATGTTTTCTCTAATAGAGAAAAACTGCTTCCAATAAAAGATGGTCGTATCTATTATGAATGCGACATCGACACCAATGGTCAAAGTTCTCGAGGAGCAAAACGAATTGTTTTTTCTAACGATGGTCTAATTTATTATACCGATGACCATTATGAATCATTTGAATTATTATATGGAGAAGAATAACTATGAATATATATATATTAAATGGGAAAATGTTTACTACTAAAAAAGAAGCATATTCCTATCTAAAAAGGATTTTACCCTTACCTACTTACTTTTCAAATAATCTTGACAGTTTATATGATTGTTTAGTAGATTATCTTCAAAATGCTACTATCATTTTAATTAATCAAAAAGACCTTCTTGATAATTTGAATGACTACGGGAAAAATATCATTGATGTTTTTGAAGATGTGACTAAAAATGTTGAAAACTTTACCTTTATAAAACAATAAAACCAAGCGCTGCTTGGTTTTAGTCTTTTAAAGTTATTCTTCAAATAATTTTTTAAGATTTACATCAAATGGAGGATAAACAATTCCTTTCTCTGTAACAAATCCGGTTAATAGACTATGTTCAGTTACATCAAAAGCAGGATTGTAACACTTCACTTTTTTTGGAGCCATTGGTTGCTGATACCACTTTTCTGCTATCTCACTAGGGTCTCTTAATTCTATTTCGATATGATTGCCATCAGGACAATTCATATCAATTGTACTTGTTGGACCCAGTGAATAGATTGGTATCCCATAATGCTTGGCCAAAATAGCTAATGTGCTTGTGCCGATTTTATTGGCAAAATCTCCATTAGCTGCAATTCTATCACAACCAACAAAACAAACATTAATCCAGCCGTTTTTCATCACGATACTAGCCATACTATCACAAATTAATGTTACATCTACTCCTGCTTTTTGCAGTTCTAGAGTTGTAAGTCTTGCCCCCTGTAGTAAAGGTCTAGTTTCATTAGCAAAAACTTTAAAATCATATCCTCTTTGTTTTCCCAAAATTAAAGGTCCAATAGCTGTTCCCCTACTAGTAGCTAACGGTCCAGTGTTACAAATAGTTAAAACTCCATCACCATCTTCAAGTAAAGTCAATCCATACTCACAGATTTTCAAACACATTTCTTTGTCTTCGCGATGAATTTCTTTAGCTTCTAAACCGATTAATCTTACTATTTCCTTAACATCTTTATCCTTATTTTCCAAAACCACTTTATCAATTCTATTTAAGGCCCATGGCAGGTTTACTGCTGTTGGCCTAGAAGAATTTAAATATTCTTTATCTTCGGTAAATTTTTGATAAAACTGTTCAAAAGGTAAATTGTCATATTGTTGAGTTAAAACATACATTGAATATCCCGCAAAAATTCCAATTGCTGGAGCTCCTCTAATCTGAAGTTTTTTTATCGCTTGATATAAATCTTCTAACTGATTTAAGTGTAAGTAAACTTCATTGTTTGGAAGTTGTACTTGGTCAATGATAATTATTTCTTTTTCATCTTCACTTAACTCAACATTTTCAAAAAAACTCCCTGGTTTTAAATCAATCATATTACTCCTTTTCAATCAATAACTTAATAGCTTCAATAGCTACTCTGATTGCCAAATCTGTGTCATGATGTTGAATATTTTCCAGATTGGCTTTAGCTCTTTCTTGGTTAGCAACAACTAGAAAACAAGACCCAACTTTTACTTTCAAATAATTAGCAACGATAAATAAGGCTGCCGATTCCATTTCTGAAGCAACAGCACCAAGTTTTAACCAAGCGTCCCACTTTCTTAATAGTTCTTGACCATTTGGCAAAGTTTCAGGACGATGTTGACCATAAAAAGAATCTTTACAATGAACTACACCTGCATGATAAGTAACACCTAAATTTTTACTAGCTTGAATTAAGGCATTTGTAATATCTAAGTCAGCTACTGCTGGATATTCTATTGGTGCATATTCTTTAGTTGTTCCTTCTGATCTTATTGCTCCAGTTGCTACAACAACATCTCCACCCATAACATCAAGTTGCATACCGCCACAAGTACCAACTCTAATAAAAGTCTTAGCTCCACATTTTACCAACTCTTCTAAAGCAATTGAAGCACTAGGACCACCAATTCCAGTAGAAGTTACTGATACTTTTTTACCATTAATATAACCTGTGTAAGTAACATATTCTCTATTATCACCAACAAGTTTAGCATCATCAAAATATTTGGCTATTTTTTCACATCTTTTTGGATCACCAGGCAAAATTACATATTCTCCAACATCACCTAAACCTACGCCAATATGGTACTCTTTACCCGTTCCTTTTGCATAATTAGTCATAAGATTATCTCTCCTTTATATTTTTTTAGTACTTATTAATTATATCACATATTACAAAATGAGATATAATAAGTATATAGTTGATTAATATACAAATATCAATAGATAAGGAGGGCAAATTATGCATAATAATATTCTTTATCAAATGATTTTTAAAAGAAAATCATTTCACTTATTTAGATGCGAGACTTTTCCTATCAGCAAACAAGAAATTGATGATATTTACAATTTTTATAATTCACTAACCCCCTTAATGGAAAATATAAAAACAGAAATCAATATAATTGAATCTCATACTTCTGGTTGTAAAGTAGGAAATGAATACACTATCATGTTTTATAGTGAAACTAAAGATAATTATCTGACAAATATTGGATATCTTGGAGAAATGTTAGATTTATACCTTGTTTCAAAAAACATCGGAACTCTTTGGTATGGTTTGGGGAGAACCGGTGAAAAGAAATTGAATGATTTAGATTTTGTCATTATGATGGGTATTTCTAAAGTCAGTGATGACAGTTTTAGAAAAAATATTTTTAATGCCAACAGAAAGCCTTTAGAGCAAATTTGGACTGGTGAATATCTTCCAATTTCCAATGTTGTGAGGTTTGCTCCTAGTGCCTGTAATAATCAGCCTTGGACAGTAGAAAACATTGATAATTGTCTTAATGTCTACCGTAACCATAAAGGACGAGTGTTTGGAATTCTGCCTCCAAAATTTTCATTTTTCTTTACTAGAATTGATATGGGAATCTTTCTTGCCTTTATAGAAGTCTGTTTAATCCACGAAAAAATTTCCTTTGAAAAAGAAATCTTTGTTGATGAAGAAGTAGTTGATAGGGCATTACTTGCTAAATACTACCTAAAGTAAAGAGAGAATCAATTGATTCTCCCTAGCCTTTTTATTTTTTAAGTATTATTGTTTGATATGGATTTAAAATTATACTATCAACTTTTCCTTGATAGATATTTAAAGTATCTAAGTACACTTCACAACCTTTACAGTTGTAAGTATAATTATTAACCAAACCATTACCATGAATAACAACATAATGGTTGACGCCATCACTTAACTCATATCTAAATATCGCTCCATTTTGTTCTCTAACAACATCAATATAACTATTGTCTTGATGTAAATCGGTTACTTTTTGTTTGAATTCGATTAATTTTTGATAAACTTCAAAGACATCTAGATGTTTTACTTTTAAACGATAATCCAAACCATTAATCTCATCACTAGACATATACGAATTGAAGTCACCTTGTTTAGTTCTTAGCATCTCTTCTCCCGCCAACATAAATGTTGTGCCATTTGAAGTAAATACCACCGAATTGGCTAAGACACACATTTTTTTAATGACTTCTTCATCCTCAATTTTTGCTGCTTTACACCTATCATACAATGTGTAGTTATCATGACATGTTACATAATTAACTGTCTTATTACTATCACTTATGGTATATGTTGCACTATAAGTAATACCATTAATACCATTTTGAATTGCTTTTAAATCAATTTCAGTAAGCGTTTCACCTGTCACCCATCCTTTTTCATGAGCTCCTGATAAACCACCTTTAATTAAGGCATCGCGCATTTGATCGTTAAATTGTCCATATCCTACAAATGCGTTGGCATTAGCTTGTTTGGCTTGTTTGTCAGCTTCAAGAGGGGTGCTGCCACCTGTCCAAGGTTCACCATAAATAACGATGTAAGGATTTATCTTTTTAGCACTTTCAGCTACCATATTCATTGTTTCGATATCATGTAAGCCCATTAAGTCAAATCTAAATCCACCAAGTTTATACTCTTTAGTCCAGAAGTTAATACTATCAATAATAAACTTTCTCATCATCGCATTTTCACTAGCTGTCTCATTTCCACAACCTGAACCATTGGCCAGCGTTCCATTTTCATTATATCTAAAATAATAATTTGGCATTAATACATCAAAATTAGAGCCCATTGCACCAGCCACATGATTATAAACAACATCCATAATAACGCTTACCCCTATTTCATTGAAGGCTAATACCACTTTTTTAAACTCTCTAATTTTTGTGTAACCATCATATGGATTACTACTATACATACCTTCTAAAGCATTATAGTTTAATGGATTATATCCCCAGTTGAAGGTATATCTTGTTTCATCATTTGCTTGGTCATAAATAGGAATAAACTGAATAGCATTGATACACAACTCTTTAAGATGATCAAAACCAGTAGACACTGTAACACCATTTTCAGTATATGATGTTCCAGTTTCGATAACTCCTAAATACTTTCTTCTATTTTCTTCTTTGCCCTGCCAAGAAGGATTAGAAGTCATATCAGCAATATGGGTTTCCCATACTGTTAATTGCTTTCTGTCAGTGCTTAAATATTTAACCTTATCCCATTCTTCTGGATTAGTTAATGAAAAATCAACAACCATTCCTCTTAAACCATTTATCCCTGTACTTCTTGTGTAAGGATCAACAATTTCTTTACCTTCAGGATAAAAACTATTGTAAACAACATAAGTATAGTATTTACCTTGATTATCTCCTGATAGAACATATTCAAAAACGCCTTTATCTTTTTTAATCATTTGATATTGTTGGTAATTATCATTGCCTATTTCCTTGGAAATAGAAGTTGGTGTACCACTTTCGTAAACTCTTAATTCGATATTAGTCGATACAGGTGACCACACTTTAAATATTGTTTCGTTTTTAGAATAGATAGCTCCTAATTGACCACCATAATAATATAAGTTATTAAACATCTCACTATCATATAAATTAGACATTGAAACATCTGCTTTTAATGTCTGTTTTGATTCTCTAAATAAAATTTCAACTTGATAATTTTTTGTAAAATCTGCCTTTTCTTCCATCTTGTGCGAAAAGAAACTCTTTCCAGCATTAGAGTTTTCTGCTACCAATGTACCATCACAATAAATCTTATATGTTTCAATTGGATTTGAACAAACAACATAAATTAACTCTTCATTATAGAAGGTTGAAATCTTAATTGAATCGGTAATAATTTTTTCAGGGGTTGTATACAAGTTGGGGTCATCTCCAGCCAAATAGATATGGTAAACATTATTTTCATCTTTTGTCAAAGTTGAAAAATCAATAAATCTATCCGCTTCAGTACCATCTTTAGTCCAAGAACCTTTTGTTTTTACAATGATACCTAATTTGTTTGATGATAATTCTCCAAAAAGAGAAAGTGGATAATGGGCAATTACTCCATAATCATCTTGATAATTAAAGTCATTTTCCTCATTATCGTCAACACCATCAGGATCCCACAACCAAAGTGTCCATTTTTCATATTTGTGATCATCCCTTTGATAATGGATTTGAATTGAATCTTCTTGCATTGTTTTTAATTCTGTTGGTAAATCAATATCTCTTTCTGGATATGCTGGTCCTTTAGGTCCACAGCCAAAAAAAGAAAAAAATATAACCAAAACCATCAGCAAACCCAACATTTTTTTATATTTAGACATATTTCCTCCATAATTAATAATTTTTTACATTTTTATTATATTACATAATTACTTAATTATTCAAAAGAATCAATTTTATAGATACTTCTTGATATGACAATAATAAATAGTATAATATAATGTTACCAACCCACACGATACTAGGAGGATTTAAATGTCTATCAACAAAGTTCTTTCATTTCTCAGAAAACAAGGCGTTTTAGCAATTTCAAACAACAAAAGAATCGACACAGAATTAGCCACATCGTATCTTGCAATTCTTTTTGAATCAGACAAATACTCAGACCAACATGTCAGCAACAAAGATTATTTTGCTAAATCAGTTAAAAATGCTTTTTTGTATTTTGACTGTAATGGCTTTGTATACAAGATTTATACTTCATTATGTTATTTCTTTGATGAATTGTTGAGTAAAGAAGATTATTATTTACTCGCAGACAAGCTTATTCATAAAATTAGTGGTACTAAACATTTATCTAAATACATTAATATGATAGCTTTCGCAAAAAACTGTAAGCTTGATTTTGACCCATCATTAATTGAGTTTAAAAAAACAGAAGGAATGATTTTAAAAGATGAAAAATCATTTTTATCTGCTCTAAAAAGAGATTTCCATTTCAAAAGAATTGTTTTATGTTATGACCAACTACCTGGTTTATTTATCTTTGATACTTCAAAAACATTTTTAGATTTAGATAAAGACATCTATGTTTATTTCTTTGATGTTAAAGGTGAAACATACCAATTTGATGATGAAGGTGTTCAAATCAATAAAAGAAAGAAAACTATTACTGTTTCTTTGCCGATGAGATCTAATGTTCTCATAAGCAATAGTCCAATCGTTAGAAGAGTTGTACAAACGCTTGATGATAAAACTAGAGAACTTGAAAAAGCAAAGGCGCAAGAAAATAAAACTGATAAAGAGCACAATTTATTTAATGTTAAAAAACAAGAAACTACTAGTCAAACTCAAGCTAAACAAGCAATTAAGAAAGAGCAAACAGCAATTAAACAAGAGCAAAAACCTCAAGAGGATATTAAAAGAAAAATATTTACTTCTAAAGAAATTAGAGCTAATAATAAGCTTTTAGCTATTGAAAAAGAAGGTTTAAAAAAGGCAATCACTTCCATTTACTCTGGAAAATTCTTCTTCTATCCTGCAATAAGTGCTGGAAGATATAAATTATCCAATGATCATTTAAAAACTTTAGATTTAACTCATGGTTTCTTTATGAAAGGATTTAAGTTACAAACCTATGAACTATTAAATGATAAAGTAAAAATATTAGGCAAATTAGCTGATGGAACTATTGCCTATGAAGTAAAACAAGATTGTCACGTTGTTGTTTTCGCAAGGAAAAATCCAAAAGTTAGAGTAAGGAAAAAA
>JAAZKG010000007.1 GCA_012799935.1 Erysipelotrichia bacterium
ACTTTCCATATATAATATACCATGTTAACCACTTGTATACAAGAATTATTTAATACAATTTTGCGTTTTTTAATACATCTTTTTTAAAATTAATATGACATGTTTTCGATGTAAGCATTTCCATTTTGCCTTTTACAATAAATAATAAAATTTGGTTTATTTCCTAAAAAAGACAATTATTATAATTTGTATACAAGAATGATATATTGTTTATAAACAAAAATTGAAATGCTTTCATTAACAATTATATAATCCTGCTTTCTTTCCTCTTTTTACAATTATTTATCTAAATATTTAATTAACAATTTACAAAAAAAGATTTACAATAGAGTAAGAAGCGAGGAAATATTTTATGAGAACACTGATAAAAAATGTTGTTGTAATACAAAAAGACAGAAAATTTAATGGTTCAGTTTTAATAAATGAAAGAATTATTGAAAACATATTTGAAAATGATGTTTGTAATATTAATGCTGCACATATTATTGATGGAAAAGGTTGTTTCTTAGCTCCTGGTATGGTTGATATCCATATTCATGGTAGTTATGGTTATGATTTTATTAATAATCCAAAAGAAACAGTTGATATCGTTTCAAGAGGTTTGATTAAAGAAGGAACTACTTCTTTTCTAGCATCTTTAACTGTTTTACCACAAAATGAAATCATAAAGTTATTAAAAGCCTACAAAAACCTTGATGAAAAACAAGCTGGAGCTAACTTTTTAGGCGTTCATTTAGAAGGCCCTTATCTTTCTTATGAAAAACGACAATTAATGGATGGTAGATTTTTAAGAAATCCTAGTATTAAAGAATTTGATGAAATGTTACAAGCTGCTGATGGCAAGCTTAAATATATGACTATTGCCCCTGAACTTGATGGTATGGATGATTTTATTAAGTATGCCAATGATAAAGTTGTTTTATCTATTGGCCATACAATGACTGACTGTAACACTGCTTTAAAAGCTATTGAATCAGGATGTAAAAGCTTTACTCATTTATATAATGCTATGGGGCAACACTTGCATCGCCAGCCTATGGCTGTAACAGCTGCTTTAACTGATAATACCGCTTATAGCGAATTAATAGTTGATGGAAATCACATTCACCCTGATGTTGTTAAAGCAACATATAGAATTTTGGGAAGTAATCAAATAATTTTAATTACCGATTCAATGCTAGCTAAAGATATGGCTGATGGAGAATATATCTTCTCTAATTTGGCGTGTAAAAAACAAGGAAACAGAATTAATGTCATTGAAACAGGAATATTTGCTGGTTCAGTAATCACTCAACTTGATGCCATTAAGAATATGAAAGAATACTGTAAATGTGATGAAGTAGAATTATTTAAAATGGCAAGCTACAATCCTTGTAAACTATTGGGCATTAAAAATAAGGGTTCTATTGAGATTGGTAAAGACGCTGATTTAATCTTATTGGATGTCAACTTAAATCTAAAAGCTACTTTTGTAGGAGGAAAACAACTATATTGAAACTCTTAGAGTTTCTTTATTATTTGGTGTTATAATTGTTAATGGGAGGATACTTTTATGGCTGAAAACAGTAGAGTCTATCAAGAGTTTGCAACAGAAAAAGGACCTTATGCTGGCATATGGATTGTTGTTATGATTCTCTTATTGCTTCCAATTGGCTTATACAAATTATTCTTTGCGATATTTACTAAGTTTAAAATTGGCAATGCTTTAATGATTGAATATCAAGCAAAAATATTTGCTGGATTTATAAGTGTTTTGTTTGATTGTTCTTATATTCTAGCTTCTGGTTTACAAAAACCTTTCACTATTGTAAGAAAAAGGGTTGCCAATTTCTTTGGAAATGTTGGATATATTGGTTTAAAAAATTCTTTTAAGTGGTACTTTGTTGATGGCAAAGAACAGGGATATGCCTTTTGGATTATTTTCAGCTGTATTTTATATAATTTGTATTTTTTAATAAAGGCATTCATTGAGTTTATAAATTACATTCATATGTAATAGATATATTAATAAAGGGGAAGAGTATGTATAATTTTGATAAAATCGTAAATCGTAAAAACACTAATTGTTACAAATGGGATTCATTAACTGTAAAATACGAAGGAGTTGATGATATCATTCCAATGGGAATAGCTGATATGGATTTTGAAGTTTGTACTGAAATCGAACAAGCTTTTAAAGACAGAATTAAACATCCAGTATATGGCTACTCATTAGATGTTAACAAGGAATTAGGTCCTATCATTTATGACAGATACAAGAAGAAAGGTTATGACATTGAACTAGAGGATATTATCATAGGCACTGGCGTTGTCTATATCATCAACCATATCGTAAGAACCTTTACCAAACAAGGAGATAAAATCATTTTACCTACGCCATATTACACTCCTTTCGGAACGGTAATTGAAAATAATGATCGAATTATCCTGCCATGCGAAATGAAATTAGTAGATGGCATTTATAAAATGGATTTGGAAAGTATTGAAGATCAAATCGATGAAAAAACTTCAATGTTTATCTTCTGCAACCCTCACAATCCAACAGGAAGAATTTTTGACGAAGATGAAATGTTAGAATTGGTTAATTTGTGTCAAAAACATAATTTGTTAATTGTTTCTGATGAAATTCATAGTGACTTTATCTTCGCTAAACCTTTTATACCAATTATTAACATTAATGAATATGCTAAAAACAACACTTTTACTGTTTCAAGCTGTACTAAAACATTTAATTTAGCAGGTTTAAAAGTTGCCTTCTGTTTTATTTCAAACCCTGAACTTAGGGAAGCATACTTAAAGGCCGCTAAACATACTGGCTTAGGTAGTGTTAATGTCTTTGGAATTGAAGCTATCAAGGCAGCATATCTAAAAGGGAGTCAATGGGAAAAAGAAATGCTGGAATATTTAAGAGGCAACAGAGACTATGTGCTTAATTTCTTTGAAGAAAAACTTCCAAACATTAAAGTAACTCCCTCTGAAGCTACATATGTATTATGGATGGACTTTACCAAAAGCGGAAAAGATATTGAAGAAATACAGAACATTCTCATCAATGAATGTAAAGTTGAACTAAACGATGGTCGTATTTATGGCGGATATGTCGGTTTTGGCAGAATGAATATTGCTCTTCCTCGATGTTGTCTTATTGAGGCTTGCGATAGAATTTATTCAGTTTTCAAATAAAGTGGGCAACCACTTTTTTTGTTTGTTTTTAACCTGATTTCGGGCGCTCTTTTTATTCCTCTAATAATTGTATCTTCTTCAAATATGCTATAATATTACCAGAGGTGTTTTCTTTATGAAAAAGGGTTTGTTTTTGACTATTGAAGGCTGTGATGGAAGCGGAAAAACCACTGCTTCTTTAGCCGTCATTGAAATATTAAAACAGGAAGGATATGATGTTTTATACACTAGGGAACCTGGTGGAAGCGAAATCGCTGAACAAATCAGAAAAGTAATTTTAGATATAAATAACACTGAAATGGACATTAGAACAGAGGCTTTATTATATGCAGCCAGCAGAAGACAACATTTAATTGAAATAATTCTTCCAGCTTTAAAAGAAAACAAAATCGTTGTTTGTGATCGTTTTGTTGATTCTTCATTAGCTTATCAGGGATATGCTAGAGGTATAGGAGTCGATGAAGTGTTTAGTATTAACCAGTTTGCAATTGACAACCATATGCCTGATTTAACTATCTATTATGCTATTGATGCTCAAGAAGGATTAAACCGCATCGCAAATAGAAAAAATTTGGATCGACTTGATGTTGAAAGCATCTCTTTTCACAAAAAAGTTCAAGAAGGATATGAAATGCTCTGTGCAAAATATCCTGAAAGAATTAAAGTTATTGATGCAACCTTATCTAAAGAAGAAGTTGCTAAAAAAACTTATGAATTAATTATAGAAAAGGTTAAAGAAAATGTTTAAAGAAATTCTTGAGACAACTCAACCAATTGTTTATCAAACAATGAAAAATTCTTTGGAAAGCGAGCACCTTTCTCATTGTTATTTATTTGTGGGTGATAAAGGAACACATAAATTAGAAACATCTTTTTTATTAGCTCAAAGTTTAATTTGTGAAAATAGAAGTGTTTTTGCTTGTGAAAAATGTGTCAGTTGTCGAAGAATAAAAGAAAATAATTATGTCGACTTGATCTATATTGATGAAGAAGATAAAAACATTAAGGTGGAATTGATTGAAAATCTTCAACAGCGCTTTGAAAAAACTGCTTTAGAAAAAGCTGGTAAAAAAATTTTTATTATCAACAATTGTGAAAAGTTAACTACTAAAGCTGCAAACAGTTTATTAAAGTTTATTGAAGAACCATCAAAAAATACTACTGGTATTTTTATTACAACTCAAGTTGATGGGGTTCTTCCAACAATTATTTCTCGTAGTCAAACACTAAATTTCAAACCTTTAAATAAAGACTATTTCTTTAAATTTGCTATTGAAAAAAATATTGATCATTTATCTGCCCATTTAATCAGCAATTTAGTAAGTAGAGAAGTTGATATTATTCCTCTTTCAAAAAATAAAAGTTTTATAAAAGCTATTGAGATATTTTGTGATTTTATGCATAGATTTTTTATGGATAGAAAAGATAGTTATTTTTATCTTCAAAACTCAATTGCTAATAATAGAAAAAATCAAAGAGATATCATTAAATTCTTTCTAGATATTTCTTTATTATTTATTCAAGATTATTTAAATGATTTTGAAATCGAAGACGATACTTATTCTAATTTATTAAAATTAGCTAAAAATAGTGATTTTAATCATTCTGGAATAATGAATGCCTTCATTGACTCAAGAACTTCACTAAATAAAGCAGCAAATGGCTTGTTATTAATTGATCAACTTATATATAAATTATTGGAGGTTTAATATGAATACAACTGAAATAAATAATAACGAAGAAAACGTTAATTATAAATATTGTGTATCAGTCAAATTTCGCGGTTCAAAAAAAGCTTATAACTTTGGTACTAATGATGATGCTTTTACATATGGCGATCAAGTAGTTGTTGAAACTATCAGAGGACTAGAATTGGGTGAATTAATCAGTGATATTAAAGATGCTGAAACTCATCAAATTGATATAGCTTTAAAACCAGTTTTAAGAAAAGCTACTGAAGAAGATATTCGCCAAAATGAAGAAAATTTGGCTGAAGAACCTGAACTATTAAAAAAATGTCAAGAATGTATTGATCAGCTAGCTTTAGAGATGTATCTGATTTCTGCTGAATACACCCTCGATAGAAGTAAAGTAATCTTTTCTTATGTCGCTGATGAAAGAGTCGACTTTAGAGAACTATTAAAACTTTTAGCAGCTACATTTAAATGTCGAATTGAACTAAGACAAATAGGTCCTAGAGATAAAGCCAAAATTGTTGGTGGTCTTGGTAGCTGTGGCATGGAAACATGTTGCTCAAGATTTTTAGACGATTTTGATATTGTTTCAATCAACATGGCAAAAAATCAATTGTTGGCCTTAAATACAAGTAAGCTATCTGGGCAATGTGGCAAACTAATGTGTTGTTTAAAATATGAAGACGAAGCTTATAAAAAATTACGAGCAGGTTTGCCAAAATTAAATACTTCAGTCTTTTATGAAAATGAAAGATTCCGTATTACCAGTATGAACTTATTAAATAATTCTGTTAGAATTTCAAATAAAGAAAATGCTGTTGATTTAACAATTGATGAATTAAAAGAAATTTTAGCAACTAATGCCAAAGCAAAGGAAAAAAAGACTTCTAAAGAAGAAGAATAATATTCAATTGAGGAGATAATTATGAAAAAAGAACAAAGAACATGGTTAACCCTGCTAATATTTGGTTTATTGGGACAACTGGCCTGGACAATTGAAAATATGTATTTCAATGTCTTTGTCTATAATACTTTGAGCGGAAATGTTGATGTTATTGCCTCAATGGTGGCACTAAGTGCTATTACAGCTACAGTTACAACACTGTTTATGGGAGCTATAAGTGATAAGCTGGGGAAAAGAAAAATCTTTATTACCTTGGGTTATTTCATTTGGGGATTGACTGTCATTGCATTTGCTTTTATTAATCTAGAAAATATCACAAAATACTTTCCATATATTGAAGCGGCTACAGCAGGAGGAATCTTTGCCATCATAATGGACTGTATCATGACTTTCTTTGGTTCTACTGCTAATGATGCTGCTTTCAATGCTTGGATTACCGATGAAATAGATAATACTGATAGAAGCAAGTATGAAACAGTACTTGCTACTTTGCCACTAATCTCAATGATTATTGTCTTTGGCCTTTTAGATGGTTTGACTCAACAAGGAAAATGGGATACATTTTTCTTCATTATTGGAGGAAGCGTTTCAGCAGGAGGTATTTTAGGAATATTCTTAATTAAAGAAACTCCTGCTACCAAGTCAAAAAACTCCGTATTTTCAAATATCATTTATGGTTTTAAACCTTCAGTTGTAAAAGAAAACAAAAGTTTATATTTGTCACTGACTTGCTTATTAATGCTGGCAATCGCTACTCAAGTATTTATGCCTTATTTTATTATTTATATTCAAGCATATTTACATATAAACGATTATGCGTTAATACTTGCTGCAGTATTACTTGTTTCAAGTGCTATTTCGGTACTGTTTGGAACTGTTATTGATAAACTGGGAACTTTTAAAGTTTTTATCCCTGCAACTTTAGCCTTTGTTATTGGCTTAATGTTAATGTTTTTTGCTAGAACAATAGGAACCATTATTCTATCGGGAATTGTCATGATGAGTGGGAACTTACTTCTTACAGCTATAATTAATGGAAGCATTAGAAATTACACCCCTCAAAATAAGGCAGGGTTATTCCAAGGTATTAGAATGATTTTCGCAGTAATGTTACCGATGATTATTGGCCCTGTTATTGGTGCTTTAGTAATTAAAAATAGTGGTAATACCTATGTAGATTTAGGGGTAGTCAAAGAAGTTCCTACCCCAGCTATTTGGTTAGCATCAGCAATTGTTGCCGTTTTAATTCTTGTTCCTTTTTACTTCTTGTCAAAAGAGGATAAAAAACAAAGAAAAGTACACAATAAATTATTAACTACCTATGGAGAGCAATTTGATATTAATAATGTTTTGCCAGAATATCCTCGTCCACAACTAGTTAGAGATTCTTATATCAATTTAAATGGCATTTGGAAATATACTATAAATCAAAGTGAAGAAATACCTTCATCTTTTGAAGGGGATGTCATAGTTCCTTATTCAATTGAATCTGTACTTTCTAGAGTAAATAAAACTATTACTCCAGATGATGTCTTATGGTATAAAAAAATATTTACTTTACCTAAAGACTTTAATAAAGGTTTAGTTCATTTGCACTTTGGAGCAGTCGATCAAATATGTAGAGTCTAT
This sequence comes from Erysipelotrichia bacterium, assembly GCA_012799935.1. GTDB lineage: Bacteria > Bacillota_I > Bacilli_A > Erysipelotrichales > Erysipelotrichaceae > UBA1783. The sequence goes on from JAAZKG010000007.1 coordinate 7,411, forward strand.
ATCAATAAACAACTTGTTGGTGAACATATTGGTGGATATTTACCATTCTCTTTTGAAATCTCTCAATATTTACAAAAAGAAAATGAACTTATTGTTTATGTAAAAGATTTAACTGATACCAGTTATCATTCAAAAGGAAAACAATCTTCTAATCGAGGGGGCATCTGGTATACACCTACCAGTGGAATCTGGCAAACTGTTTGGTTAGAATCAACACCAATAAACTATATTCAATCTGTAAAAATTTCTATTGATTATGATGTGAAAAAAGTAAATTTAGTTATTAATGGAAATAGCGAAAATTACAATGTTGCTATCAAAGAAGGCAATAAAATTGTCTTCAATCAAAAAGTTGAATCAAATACTGCTATTAAACTAGATAATATTAACAGTTGGACTCCAGAAAGTCCGTTCTTATATGATCTAACTATTTCAAATGGTGAAGATACAGTAAGTTCATATTTTGGTATGAGAAAGTTCTCTATCGGAAGTGATAAATATGGTAAGAAACGTCTAATGTTAAATAACCAACCATACTTCCATAAAGGAGTATTAGACCAAGGTTACTATAGTGATGGCATTTATACTCCTGCAAGTTATAAGCAAATGGAAGACGACATTAAAATGTTAAAGGAAATGGGATTTAACACCATTAGAAAACACATTAAAATTGACCCATTATATTTCTATTATCTTTGTGACAAGATGGGTATGTTGGTATGGCAAGATATGGTCAATGGGGGAGGCAGGTACTCTGACCTTATTGTCACCTATCTTCCTTTCTTAAAAGTATTAAATATTAAAGATAAACATTATGGTTTATTTGCTAGGAAAAATAAAGCTGGTAGAGAACTATTTATTAAAGAAATGAAGAAAACTGTTGACTTGCTTTATAATACTGTTTCTCTAGCTCTATGGGTACCATTTAACGAAGGGTGGGGGCAATTTGATGCCATTGAAATAAGTGAATTATTAAGAAGTTGGGATAGTTCAAGAACTATCGACCACGCTAGTGGATGGCATGATCAAAAAGGGGGAGATTTATTTAGCAAGCATATTTACTTTGATAAAATTAAATTCGAAGATGATGATCGTGTTTGGGCTTTAACTGAATATGGAGGATACTCTTGGGCAGTTAATGGACACACTTATAACGATGCAAAGTTCGGTTATTTAGTGTTTAATAATAAACTCGACTTACAAAGCGCCTTTATTCAGCTTCATAATGAACAAATCGTTCCTCTTGTTGAAAAAGGATTATCCGCTATTATTTATACTCAGTTATCCGATGTTGAAGATGAAGTAAATGGACTAATAACTTATGATCGTAAGATCGTTAAGTTCGACACTAAAGTTGTAAAAAGTGTTTTAGATAAATTACAATTTTAAAGGAGGCTAGTGATATGATTCCTCCAAAGTAGACACACGAAATATACAAAAGTGAGTTTACAAAGGAGGGATTTTATTATGGGAAGAAAACCAAAGATATCTTATGAAGAAAAGATACAAGCAGTCGAAGATTAT
>JAAZKG010000071.1 GCA_012799935.1 Erysipelotrichia bacterium
CATTCAACACTGGTCTACCATATAATATTCCTTTACAATATTTAAACCAGCCAGCTTGTTTTAATTGCCACAAGCCTCTACTTTGAGCTAAAACATTTAAATCACAAGCTTCTAAAAACCAAATAAAGCCATCTTCTTTATACTTTTCTAAAAAGTTATTTACTTGACCATACTTTGTTCCACATAACATTAATAAAATGTCTAAGCAGCCTCCAATAAGACGACCCGTTATTTCAACTTTATTTTCACCGTTTAAACTTTTATATTCAACTTTTTCAGTTAAATTGTATCCACATAAAGCATTTCCTTCTAGTTTTGATAAACCCTCTAATTCATACATTTCATAACTATCAAAATGAAGTCTATTGCCAGTGATTAAATCATAGGCTTGTTGTAAAGATTCATCCCAATTTTTCATGCCAAAACTGCCAAAGTTACTTCCATAGATTGCAGCTGTATCGGTTAAAATTGGTAAAGTAAAAGTTAAATTAGTATTATCAGAGCAACCCATAATATATTTTGGTTTAGCAAAACTCAATGTTTCAAAATCAATATAAGGCAACATGCTCATCATAAGTTCTCCCCCAGCCACGGAAATTATGAAATCAGTTTCAACATCAAGATACATTTCCATAAATTCTTTGGCTCTTTGTTCGTCTGTGGTGCTGCGACATTTTTCTGTTCCAAACAAATGTTCTACTTCTTTAATCTTATATCCAAGATTAGAAAACTTCTTATAGGCATTATTAAACTTGTCTTCATAAGGATAACCAAAAACTCCAAATGATGGAGCAATTAAGCCAATAGTTCCCCCTTTTTTTAAGAAAGCTGGATAGCGCATATTAATTAAACTCCTTAATAGTTTTATTAATTCTATTTACTGATTCCTCTTTCCCTAAAATTTGCATAATTGTCCATAAATCAGGAGAATTTCTATGACCTGTAATCGCAATTCTGATTACTTCGGAAACATCAGCTACCGATCCTTTATAGTTTTCAGGGTTTTCTCTATATTCTTTCATCTCGCTGGCATAACCATTATTGGCTGAAAGTTCTTTAACTTTTTCAAACCAAACTGAATTATCATCGTTATAATCATAGGTTTCAACAAACTGTGTTAAAAGATTTTTGGCAGTCTCATTATCACAACTAAAATCATCAACTCTATTATGATGATAAAATAAATCTATTGATTCTAATATCTGTGAACCATAAATATAGTCTTTTCTTCTTTTTCTTAGATCTAATCCCATTCCTAAAGTTAAAATTCTATCTAAATAATCTTCATTGTCAAAGTACAAATCATATTTATCTTTTTTTTGAGAAGAAACATACATTTTTAGGAAGTCTTTCATTTCTTCTAATGAAAATTTAGCTAAATATGTCTTAGAAATATTATGAAGTTTATCTAAATCAAATAATGCACCTGATTGTCCCATTTTGTCTAACGAGAACTTAAATTCTTCTAAATGAGTATCAGGATTTTTCAAATGCCATTGTTCAAAGTTCCAGTTTAGTAAAGTCATTAAATACAGTTTAACCGCATAAGGGTGATAGCCTAACTGACGATAATAATCTAAAGATAGTTCTGGATCTTTTCTTTTTGAAAGTTTACGTTTAGTTCCTTTTTCATCAATCTTCATCAAAACGGTTGTATGAGCATATTTTGGCAATTTAAACCCCAACATTTTAAATAGTTCTAAGTGTACTGGTAAAGTTCCTAACCATTCTTCTCCTCTTAAAACAATGGTCGTTTGCATTAGTGTATCATCAACAGCATGAGCAAAATGGTATGTTGGAATACCATCAGTTTTGATGATTACCACATCTTGATTATTTTCGCGAACCGTAATATCTCCCTTAATTTCATCATGAAATATGCTTTGGTTTTCAATGTTTCCTGTACTTCTCATTCTAATAACAAATTTTTCTTTATTTTCTAAACGAACTTGAACTTCTTCCAATGATAGATTGCGGCAAGTTGCCCATTTACCATAGTATCCAGTTGCTTCATTTAAACTTTTTTGTTGTTTTCTTTTTTCAGTCAATTGTTTTCCTGAGCAAAAACAAGGATAAGCTTTTCCTTCAGAAACAAGTCTTTTAGCAAAAGTCTGATAGATTTCTGCTCTTTGTCTTTGATAGTATGGCCCATAATTTCCTTCATGAGGCTGATGATGAGCCCCTTCATCAAAATATATTTGGAAATAATCAAAACTAGAGATAATTGCATCAACAGCTCCAGGCACTTTTCTTTTTAAATCTGTATCTTCAATTCTTAAAAAGAACACCCCTCCACTTTGATGAGCTATTCTTTCATCAGCTAGGGCACTATAAAGATTTCCTAAATGGATAAACCCTGTAGGAGAAGGCGCGATTCTAAGCACTTCAGCATTTTCTGGCAAATCTCTTTTTGGATATTTATCGAAATAATATTGGCAGTCATGTTTCAATTTTGGAAACAGAATATCCGCAAGTTTTTGATAGTCCATATTTTTCTTCCTTTCTTATTTAAATTGACTTGGATGTTTTGCATAAAAGTCTTCTCTTTCTTTTAGTTCAGTGATTTTATGATTTTCTTTATCTTCCATAAAGAAGTAGTTATCTTCAAATATATTATCCCAACTAAAGAACTTTTCTTTATCAAAACCCAAATATTCAACGGTCTTTTCAGTTCCTTCTGGACATACTGGATGAGACAACACTGTCGCAACTCTTACCATATGGAATCCATCAATTAATGTTTGTCTTTTTAACTGAGCATCTTCATTTTGGTTAGCTAGGTTATTATTTCTTGACCAGTATTTATTAGCTTGTCTAATGTAAGTGTCTAAAACATTATGAACTTGATGTAATTCAAAACGATACATTACTTTTTCGTATTCTAGAATTGTCTTTTTAGATATTTTTAGTATTTCTTCTGATATCTTTCCATATGGCAATATTCCATCGAAGAACTTTTGACTTGCATAGAAGCAACTTCTAACTAATCTATTTAAGACATTGGTAAATAAGTTTCCTTGTGCAAGCACTGGGTCTTGTTCATTTTCATTGGCAGTTGGATTTAAAGGTTTTGGCATAAAACTAACTGATTTATTAGCTAGCGCTAAACCTAAGAAATGAGCTCTCAACTGCTCAGGAGTATAGTAATTCAATAATTCTTGAGCCATTGGAGGTTTAATTTCTCCTGAAGAAGATGCTTTTTTGTCTAAAAATAAGACATGATGATTTGCGACTAAAGTCGTTAATTGTAATTGACCTTTATCTGGATTTATTCTTAATTTTTTTCCTTCCTGAGCCATAAACATCGGCATTTGAGCTATCCCATAAAAATAGATATTATCTTGACCAATAAATTGATAAACTTGAGCTTCAGGATTACACCAGTAATCTTTCCACTTTTCCATATCTTTACCCATTATCTTTAGATAAGTCTTAGTAAATGAGATAGGTGCCCATAAACTTTCTGGCCAAACCCAAACAGTTAAACCTTCTTCTCCTTCTAATGATGGAGCTTTTACTCCCCACTCAATATTTCCTGTTAAACGAAGTGGAACTAAAGTTTTGCCTGTTCTATAGCGTATAGAGTTTTTTGTTAGAATTTCACAAGCTGTTTCTCTTTCAGTTAGTGTTTTAAATTCAATGGTAAAACTATCTTTTACATTTTCTAAATCTGAACATAAATGTTTAGGTAATTGATTTTTAATGTTTTTATATGTTTCAACGCCTTCTTTTCTAACATAAATTATTGGTCTTTCTAAAAATTCCCTCATTGTCTCCCAAACTATTTTTCTGACATTTGGTTTTAATGCAATATCATTTACATATTCCTCTAAAATATCGTAGCAGTCAGTTAATTTGAAATACCAATTGACTACATCTCTCATTTCAGGAACCTCGCCTGTAATAGTGCTTCTAGGATTAATTAAGTCTTCTGGCATATATTGATGTCCTAAATCACATTCATCAGCATAGCCTTTTTCAGATTGACAATTTCTAATTGGACATTTGCCAATCACTTGTCTTCCATTTAAAAAGCAGTCTGCTTTTGCATCATAGAATTGCTTTGTTACCATCTTTTTTAACCATCCATGATTATATAAATTTTGGATAAATTCATAAGTTTCCTGTTGATGAATATCTTTTGCCTCTAAAAGACCACTAGCTCCATAGAAGTTTAAACTGATTCCGTATGCCTCTAGTGTTGCTTTTTGGTCTAAATGATTTTCCATAACATAATCTTCAATTGTACCTGAAAAACCTTCTTCTTCAACTTTTTTACGATAGCCTTCAACAATTGGTGAACCATAGCAGTCTGTCCCACTTAAAAAAATAACATTATCCTTGCCTATTCTATCTCTTAGGAATCTAGCAAAAACATCTGCATGAATAAACATTCCGCCAACATGACCAAAATGTAGCGACTTATTACCATAAGGCATTCCACCAGTAATTACTGCTTTTTTGGGAAAATTAGGACGCGACATACAAAATACCTCCATTAAATCACAAAGATTATACCACACTATTACATCAATTATACATCAATGTCATATAATTATCCTGAGGATTACTAATATGAATGAAAGAATTACTAAATTAAAAAAAATCATGGAACAGGAAAAGATTGATCATGTTCTTATTACAGACTATTACAATCTGAAGTACTTTATTAATCTAGAGTTAGATCCGGGTGAAAGAATGATTGTTCTTCTAGTTAGTAAAAATAAAGAAAACATTTTATTTATTAATGAATTGTTTTCTATTCCTTCTTCAAAAAACTACAAAAACATTTACTACAACGATACTGATGATTGTATTAGTCTACTTTCAAGTCATTTGTCTGGTAAATCAATTTATATTGATGGTAAATGGACAGCTTCCTTTTTATTGAAATTAATGAATCGCTTTTCCGCAAATTATAAAGATGCTAGCCATTTAATAACCAAACTAAGGGCAATCAAAGACAGTAAAGAGATAGAGTTAATGCTTAAAGCTTCTTTAAATAATGATGAAGTAATGAAAAAGATTTTTCCTTACATAAAATTAGGTATTAGCGAAAAAGAAATTCACAATCATTTATTACTTGAATTTAAAAAACTAACTCCCGAACCAGTTCCCTTTGATCCAATTGTAGCTTTTGGTAAAAACGCTAGTAATCCTCATCATATATCTGATAACACCATCCTACAAAAAGGTGATGTTTGTCTTATTGATATGGGCTGTCGTCATCAAGGATATTGCTCTGATATGACTAGAACTTTTTTACAAAAAAATGAAAAAATGGAAGAGATTTATGAAATTGTTAAAAACGCTAATAGGTTAGCTATTGAAGCCATAAAACCTGGTAAGAGATTTTCAGAAATCGATAAAGTAGCCAGAGATTATATCAGTTCATTTGGTTATGGACAATATTTTACTCATCGTTTAGGGCATGGAATTGGGCTGGAAATTCATGAAGGATATGATGTTTCTTCCACCAGCGAAATTCTTATTGAAGAAGGCATGTGCTTTTCTATTGAACCCGGAATATATTTACCAGATGTTGGAGGGGTTCGCATTGAAGATTTAGTTGTAGTCTCAAAAAAAGGAGTTATTATTTTAAATAGTTTTCCAAAAGAAAAACAATTTATATTCAAAGGTCTATCTTATAGATAAACCTAAGTTTAATCAATTAATGAACTAAATTATAAATTTATAGGAGGTAGTTTAAATGGCTAAGAAAAAAAGATTTAAAAAAATATATTCGCAAGGCGGATTAAAAACTAAAGAAATATGGATAGATACAGAAACTGGAGTTAATTATTTTTATTATGAAGCAGGTTATTTTGGCGGATTCACTCCATTACTAGATAAAGATGGTAAACCATTAATTACTTCAGTTAATGAAAAAGAAGAAGTTTAATACTCATTTTAATTAAAATATTTTCTAAATAACTGCTCCACCCCTAATTTTTAGGTGCGTCGTGTAATATTCAGTAAAGTTGATTTATTTTCCTTGACAATTGTGTAATAAGCTATGATCAAAGAATTTTCGAGACACTCTCAAACTATCTGTTAAGAAATTTCTTACATTTACTCGCAAATCATCTTTCTGAATATTACACATTTTTTATTGTTTTATCACATAAATGGAATAACAATTTAAATTACTATTAATAAGGTGTAGATTGAATTTTTTATCGCTTATAATTGTCTCAAAAAGGCTTGTTTGTGACATCGCGTCATGAAATATAATACGTATTAGGGAAAATATTCATGGGAAAATACCGAGCAATACCAGAAGGTTTTATGACAATAGGCAAAGTAGCCCAAAAAATTGGTGTTACTGTTCGCACTCTACAATACTACGATAAAGAAAGATTGTTTACTCCTTTTGCTAAAAGTGAAGGCGGACGAAGACTTTATACAGATAGAGATTTAGTTATGCTTTCCCAGCTTCATAGGGATATCAGTTAATGTTAGATGGTGGTTTCTGCCTTGAAAATTTGTGGTATCCATCTTGTGTTTTTGTTACAGCAATAATAGCGATATCAATTCTTCTAAGAAAACAAAACTTTGAGTAAGCTGATTGTTTATTTTATATATCGTTATCTTTTGGGCATCAGTTATTTAAATGCTTTATACGCATTGATATTCCTTTTGTTTTGGTGGCAGTAATTCTAGCATAAATTTATTTTTGCTAATATACGCTTAATTAAAAAGTAATTTAGTCCAAAAACAGCAGAGTTAATTTTATTATCTGCTGTTTTTAGATTGTTTATTTAACAAATCTTTCAAGAAATTTGTTGCTTCATTTCGATTTTTAAAAATGATGATTTTTTTATCTGAATATTTCTTTAGTAAGCTTATAGTTTTTGGCCTGCTTTCAACATCATATTTTTTTATATAATTGATAAACTTTTCATCTTCTTTTTCTGTTGCTTCAATATAAGGTAAATCGCTTCTTTGTTTTCCCTTGCGTAAATTTATTCCTTCAAGACAAATATCCAAAGGATAATCCAAAAAGAAGATTGTATCACAATATTTCATTCTAAATTCCATTGTTGAACTATAGTTTCCATCTATTATCCACTGCGCTTTTTTAATTTCTTTCTTTAATTTTTCCATAAAAACTCTTTGATCAACAGTTGTGCCATCATCATTCCAATAAAGCCTATCTAAATGAACGAGATGAATTTTTGTTATATCATGTAATATTTTAGAAAAAGTGCTTTTTCCACTTCCTGGACAACCAATTACAATAATTCTTTGCATTAACTCACCTCCATTAACTTCTATTTAACTATAGGTTTCTTTTAACAACTCTTCAAGAGCGACACCATACAATTTAGCAAGAGCAATTAGATTAGTAGTATTTGGATCAGAATTGCTACTTTCCCACTTTTATACTGCTTGTCTACTAATTCCTAAATATTTAGCAACAAACTCTTGTGTCATATTGCACCTAATGCGATATTCCTTTAATACTTGACCTAAAGATTTTGCCAATTCTTGCTTTTCTTGACTAATTTCTTTTGAATTTATATATTTTCTTAATGCTCTAACAATTAAAAAAACAAATAACCCTTTAGCAAAAAATTTGTAATTATCATAATTACACCTATAACACCATTCATGCTTTGGGATTTTCCTTTACGACTAAATTCTAGATGTTTTTCTTTAGTTGCTATATGTTTTTTTATCTAATTTCTTTAATCATTGAATATTCATCTAATAGTGTTCCATCCTTTAAGCGAATAGCATTTGGTTTTATTCCAACGATTTTAAATCCCATCTTTTCATACAAAGCTTTTGCACGCTTATTTCCTTCAACAAAATCCAATTCAATTTGAATTATATCTTTGTTTTTTTCTGCTATTTTAATAGCCTCTTTCATTAAAGTTGTTCCTATGCCTTGGTTCCAAAATTCTTTTAATATTGCAATTCCAATTCTGGCACGATGTTTTATTTTTAAATTGTTGCTCCATAAAATACCGCAAGTTCCAACTACTTTCTCTTCAACTAAACACACTACCATAGCCTCATTATCTGAATTATTCACTCTATTAATAAATTCTATTTCTTTTTCTAAAGTATACTTACTACATTCCTCAGGATATCTTATAATAAATTCTGTTTCTTCTGCTGATTTATATAGATAATCTATCATGCTTTGGGCATATTTTTCTTTGGGACTGCATACTGTAGCAATTCTTCCATCTTTTAATCTAAAATCAAATTTATCTACTATCATAACTTTCTTCCACCTTTAACATTAATTATATATCCCAATTCAAAATTATTGGCGCTATCTCAATAACAAAATGTTTTTCATTAATATCTGTATATGGATGAGATTTAGCTATTTGTATTGAAACATTAGAAATTATTGTTTCTTTAAAATTTTTAAAGTCTCCAAAAACAACGTATTGGACTGCTATATATTCAATTCTATTATTATCTGGTTCCAATGGCATCGTTTCAAATGGCTTTTCAATGTTTATTCCAATTGCTTCCAAATAATTAGCTAATAAAGGGTAAGCTTTTCTAATTTCTTTTATATAATTCTGGCAATAATCACAATGACAAAAATCTTTTAATGGCATATTTTCATAGTATGTTTTAGTAGCTTCAATATTCATTTTTTACCTCACAATTTAATTCTCTAATATTATAACTAACCAAAGTGAAACGGCAAAATTTGATTAAGGATAACTGCCACTATAATTCCCAATACAATGACATATATCATTTCCTTTTTTTCTCTTTTTAAAAATAACACTGTTATTATAAATAATATTAATTCTAGTATATTGTTAATGTCAAAATAAAATATTCCATAACTGAAAGTTAAGTTAAACATAGCACTAAATATTAAGGCGCTAATGATAATTGCTATCTTTCCTTGTCCCTTGGCAAGCCAAACAATAAAAGCTAAAAACGGAGAGATTAATGTTAATATAATCCATATCATAGCATAATGATAAGGGAAAAATCCGGCTACATAATGTGAGTATAAATAGTAACTCGTCACCATTGCACTAAAGAATAGTAGCACATATAATCCTGCTCTATATGGAGACTTAGTAAACAATGCTATTGATTGGCCAATAAATATCCAGATTGCCATTCTGCTTAAAAAATTACCTATATCTAAAATTTCAAAAAGATATGGTAATTCATTGATCGGTGTTGTGTCAAGAAATTTTGATATTACTCCCATTACTGTTCCAAAAAAAACAAATAATAAAGAAAACTTTAATATCTCTATTTTCTTTATTTTAGTGTTTTTTCTTATTTTTTCCATTTATAATTTTCTCCATAATTTTCTAATTTTTAACACAATTAACCTTTATTTTCTTAACAGCTATTTTAATATATTCTATCCTAATTTTCATATTTCTTATTATATTAAAGTCCAGCTTATAGCATTTAATACAAGCTGGACTTTTACTTTTATTTTTATACTAGTTCTAAATCTCCAGGAGTATAACCTGCATCCTCAATGATTTGATATATTTCTTCTACCGAGAAATCTGAATCAATAAGCACTTCTTTTTTTGCGAGTTTATATGTTACAACTGCCGTTTCTGATTCTGCTTCAAAAGCTTCTCTAATAATTTCTGCATCATGTTTACTTTTCATATCTTCTACATTAACTTTATATGTGTACATATTTAACATTACCTCTTTCTTTTAATAAGACAATAGCTAGTGCTACTACACCTCTTTCCTTTCCAACAAATCCTAATTTTTCTCCACGAGTTGCCTTAACATTAACCTTTGATACATCACATTTTAAAATCTCAGCAATATTTTTTTCCATTTGTTGTTTATAGGGCGCTATTTTTGGTTTTTCAATAAGAATTGTCGAGTCAATATTTCCAATTTCATAATTATGACTTGTCATTAATTTTTCAACTTCAGCTAATAGTAACATTGAAGAAATACCTTTATACTTCTCATCAGTATCTGGAAAATGAGTTCCCAAATCACCTAATCCTAAAGCGCCAATAATTGCCTCAGCAATCGCATGTAACAAAACATCGGCATCAGAATGACCTAAAAGTCCTTTTTCGTGCTTTATTTTAACACCGCCAAGGACTAATTCTCTATTTTCTACTAGTTGATGAATATCTATTGCTTGTCCAATTCTCATAATTTTACCTTTTTATAATTTTAACATATTTTGTTGTTTATTGTTTTAATATGTTAAAATATAACCATGAACAAAGTGCTTGTGATTGGATTAACACATAAAAGTGAAGTCATCTCTATTAATGAATCTCTGATTAGCGGAGAAGATTTTTTATGTAAGCATAATACTTACTTAACTGGAGGTCAATATACTATAGCCAATAATTTAGCTTTTTTGGGCGTTGACACTTTTTTCATTACTAGGTTTGGTTATGATATTGATGCCAATTCAATGATGCAAAAATTAGACAACTTAAATGTGATAATTCATTCAAAACACTTTGAATTTAAACAAACACCTATTAAAACCCATCTTTTTGACAAAGAAAATGAAACAAATCTAAATTATGTACCATATAATAGTTACCCTGACTTTAATGATGGGCTTCCACAAGAATTCTTTATTGGAACAGATATAGTAATTGTAAATGTCTTAAATTATCATTATTTAAAGGCGATTACTAGTTTATATCCTGATCCTTTATATATTTGTGACAACTATATTCCTAGCGAATTACTACTTAATAAAATTGAAGGACTAATATTAGAGGCAGATTATTTAAGAAAAACAATTAAAGAAAAAGATTTTGAAGATTTTGCCAAAAATCTTATTGATAAAGGACTTAATTGGATCTTAATAACTGATAAAGGTAAAAAGGTTAGTATTTTTACAAAAGATGGCTTTGACTACATTGAAAAGGAACAATGTGGGGTAAAATATTTGGGCACACACGAGGTTTTTGTTAGTATGTTTGTTGCTTGCTTAGTTAACGGAAAAACGTTTTCTGAAGCCGTCAGCAGTGCTTTAAACATTTCTAATGACTTATCTTTCGTTGATGACCTACAACTGAGTGAAAAATTATATTAAAGAGAGGTAGACAAATGAGTTCATTTAAAGATTTAAGAATTGTTGATAATTTTTATCAAACTTCTTCATTTTTCCCAATGCCAACAGTATGTATTTCAACTATCAATGATGATGGTAGTTTAAATATCGGATCATATTCTTTATGTTTTCCATACTATGTTGCTGGAAAAAAGCAGTATGCGATGTTGTTGTCTTGTCGTAATACATCAAATACTTGTCACAATTTATTAAAGAGAAAAAAATGTGCAATAAATTTTATTGATGATAGCAGAAAAACATTTAGAGAGGTCGTTAGATTAGGTTATCCAGGACCATCAGAAGAAAAAATGAAAGATTTAAAATTTGAAATGGAGCCTGGTCAAGCTGATCCAACTGATAAAAATCGTCCGCCAGTAATCAAAAGTGCTTTCCAAGTATTTGAATGTACTTGGGCAGATTATTTGGAAGGAGCAGATAAATTTAATGCTGATGATATTGATGATGGTCATCCTGGTCCATATAATGATTTTAATGGAATCACAAGCAAATATGGTGCGTTATTCATTCTTTACATTGATAAGATTTTGATGAAGGAAAAATATTATAATGCTATCGTAGATGGTGTTAATAAGCATAATTTTCCTCCTATACCAGTAGATTACGGTTATAGAGATTCTACTAATTTCTGGTACACACAATTTCCTAAAATCACAAAACCTATTTCCGAACCTATTCCTGCCCCAAAAGAAGTAGATTTAATGTCAATTAAATATGCAGCAGAAAGAGCGCATCCTGAAATTAAGTTTACCGATGCAGCATTAATGAACTTTATTAAGGTTCCTCGTCCTTTCTTAAAAACTGTCTTGAATGGATGTATTGCTTGGGCTAAAGAAAACAACGTTACTTTAATCGATGATGAACATGTTAAGATTATCAACGATAAACGTAATGCTGAAAAACAAGCCAGAAAATAACAAATTAAAATGAACTCTCAAAATGAGTTCATTTTTTTCTTCAATAGCAAATGCAGACTTACCAATTCTTTTTTAATTTTTCTCCTAAACTGCTATAAATACCAAACAACTGAGGATTATCATCTTTTAATCCCTTTACTACTGCAATTTGACTTCTAGTAGTAAATGCCTGTGTTCTATAACATATAATCACTCCATCTCCAATCTGATGTTTTCCTTGAAGTTTAAAGTGATAATCAATATTGTTATCTTCTGCACTACATTTTACTTTTTTGCAGTTTTTTAAACTAGTTCCTACTAAAGCACTTTGTAAACCTCCTCTTCGATAAAAACCACCACCATAACAATGACTATCTTCTTTAAAGGTGTGTGAGACTTCACTTACATATACATAACCAATCTTTTCAGGTTGATCTGTATCTTTATGAAGAGGGGTTGTTGCAGTTAAACCGTGCCCTGGTTCTCCACTATTTCCGCCATATTTATGAATTATTTCAATTCCTCTACAGCAAGTAACTGATGGAAGGTTGATTAATAAATCCTTATATCCTTTTTCTTTAGCGATTTTAATAGCTTTTTCCATTGCCTTCATATTAACTGTAGCAACAATATCTTGTTTTTCTTTGTCGTATAAAAAAGCTGGAAAAACTGTTAAACCAGCAAGTTTAACATTTTTCAACTTTGAAATGCTATCAATTAAACACCCTAAATCTTGAACATCAAAACCACCCTGCTGGCTGCCATATAAAAATGAATCTTCATCTACTACTCTTGGCATAATATCTTGAATGTGATTTTGTTTTTTAGCGGCTTCATTAATCTTTTTGACCATTTCAAAATTATAAACAGTCATAATCTCTGGTTTATGCTTAATGACCGTTTCTAAAGCAGCAGTGGGAATTTGCACTAAATGTCCCACATTTCCAAGCTTTATGTTATTTTCTATCATCGTTAATGTTTCTTTAAAATCAACTGCTACAACTCCATCAAAACCAATTTCCATAAGACCTTTAGCAATCTCAGGATTTCTGCCTAGCTGTTTTGTCATAAAAAATAGTTTTATATTAAGTTTGTCAGCAATTTTTTTCATCTTCTTCCCATTCTCTATTATTGTGTCATAGTCTAAAACATATGTATCAGGTAATATTTGCCCCTTTTGTTGCAATTTAAAAGCAAACTCAATTAATTTTGGGTTATTTTCCATTACTTTCTCTAAAAACATTGTTTTCTCTCCTTAATTTAATATATTGAAGAAAAAACTTCTCACTTAAAAGCAAGGAGTCTAATTCTTCTCAAATTGATATACAAGTCTTACATTGCCATTAATTTTAGCGCCTTGATCAACAACAAGATTTTTACATATAATATCGCCGACAACATTAGCGCTACTTCTAAGAATTACAGAATCTTCTGCTTTTATATTGCCGTATATTTTGCCATATACCTCAATATTTTTGCAATTTATATTTCCTTCAATATCTGAACTTTTATCAATAAAACCATCATAAATAATGTTTACATCACCATTAATAATACTGTTAGTTCTAGCAATCAAATCTCTGGTTTCCAAATTGCCATTGATACAGCCATAAATACTACTTAATCCATCAGTTTCTACATAACCATTAATTTTTCCATAAACCTCAATTGCTCCTACTGTTTTCACATTTCCTTCAACTGTAGTGTTTAACAAAATCAGCGTTGTATTTGGATCAGTATAGTCAATAAAATCAATCATCTTTAAGCCTTAATAAATTGGTCTACATCTAAGACAAAAATTGTTGCTCCACCGACATTAACTTCTACTGGATAAGCAGCATATTGTCCAATGTCAAATGATGTGGTCGCTGGAATAATTTCTGTTCTTTTTTTACTTTCTTCTTTAATTAATTCAATGGCTTGTTCAACTTTTTCATCCTCAGTTCCTATTAGTAGTGTTGTATTTCCAGCTCTTAAAAATCCACCTGTTGTAGATAATCTAGTTACCATAAAGCCATGTTCAGTTAAATTTGCACTTACCGCTGAACTATCATCGTTTGAAACAATTGCAATAATCAACTTCATGTTTTTTCCTCCTTAAACATTAAATCTTACAAACATTACATCGCCATCCTGGCAAATGTATTCTTTTCCTTCAACTCTTATTTTACCTGCTTCTTTTAAGGCTAATTCACTTCCATAAATCATTAAATCATCAAATTTATAGACTTCTGCTCTTATAAAGCCTTTTTTTAAATCTGTATGAATTTTCCCTGCACATTCAGGAGCTTTTGTTCCTTTAGTAAATGTCCAAGCCCTTACTTCATCATCACCCACCGTAAAGAAGGTGCATAAATTTAATAGCGAATAAGTTTTTAAAATTATCTCATCTAAACCACTTCTTTTTAAACCTAAATCATTTAAAAATAATTCCCTTGATTCTTCATCTAAGGTCGATATTTCCTCTTCCATTTGAGCAGTTATTCCTACTACTTGGTTATTTTCGCTTTCCGCAAATTCTTTAACTGTTTGATAATAGTGACAATTCTCTAAGTCAACTATATCTTTTTCTGAAACATTGGCAACATAAATGACAGGTTTAGCTGTTAATAATTGATAATTTTTGAAAATCTCTTTTTCCTCTTCTAAAAAGTTAATACTTCTAGCCATTTTCCCTTCTTCAAGAGCTAATTTCAGTTTCTTTAACATTTCAAATTCTCTAACAGCATCTTTTTCTTTAGTTGTTAAAGCCCTTCTCTCAACTTTAGAAATACGATTGTTAACTGTTTCCAAATCAGCTAAAGCTAACTCTAAATTAACTATTTCAATGTCTCTAATTGGATCAATAGTATTTTCAACATGAACAATACTGTTATTTTCAAAGCACCTTACCACATGAACAAGAGCATCTACTTCTCTTATATTTCCTAAAAACTGATTTCCCAGTCCTTCGCCTTTTGAAGCCCCTTTTACTAGGCCAGCAATATCAGTAAACTCAAAGGTAGTTTTTATGGCTTTTTTTGGCTTAAAAACTGCTGCTAGTTTATCAACTCTTTCATCAGGGACTTCAACCGTCTTAATATTTGGTTTTATTGTCGCAAATGGGTAATTTGCTGCTTCTACTTGAGATTTTGTTATCGCATTAAATAACGTTGATTTTCCAACATTTGGTAATCCTACAATACCAGCTGTTAATGACATGTTTTTAGTCCTCTATTTCTAACTCGCCTGGAATAATTTTTTTAACCTTTTTTTCAAATTCGCTTCTAGAAAATAAAACTGATGCTCCACATCCCAAGCATTTAATTCTTATATCAGCACCCATTCTAATAATTCTCCACTGTTTAGATTTTTTACAAGGATGCATTTTCTTCATTTCTACGATATCATTTAACTTATATTCCATAGCTTACCTCTTTAATATTATATCACTATCTAAGATTACAGTCACAGGTCCATCGTTAATTAATTCAACTTCCATAAAAGCTTGAAACAGTCCTGTTTCAACTTTAAGACCACTTTCTTTTAAAATATCATTAAACTTATCATATAATTGACTGGCCTTATCTGATGGGCAAGCATTGGTAAAAGAAGGCCTTCTTCCCTTTTTACAATCTGCATATAAAGTAAATTGCGAAACTGAGAGTATTTCTCCACCAATATCAATAATTGATAAATTCATTTTTCCTTGACTATCTTCATTGATTCTCAACTCTAACAATTTCTTAGCCATTGGCAATAAAATATCTTCATCATCAGAATATGAAAAACCTATAAGTAATAAATAACCTACATTAATTGAACTATACTGTTTTCCTCCTATTTTTACAGCAGCACTTTTTACTCTTTGAATCACAATTTTCATATTTCTATTCTATACTATTTTGATTAATGTTAAAATATCTATAAGGAGAAAATTATGCAACAACCTTTAGCTCTCAAATTAAGGCCAACAAAATTGGATGAAGTATTTGGCCAACAACATTTAATTGGCGAAAATATGCTGTTAAGACGTTGTGTTAATCAGCAACACCTTTTTTCTATGATCTTTTTTGGTCCTCCTGGTTGTGGAAAAACTACTTTAGCATTAGCAATTGCTAATGAACTTAATCTTCCTTATCATTCGTTTAGTGCTGTTACTGGAAATAAAAAAGACCTGGTCGAAATATTTGAACACGCTAAACTTTCTAATGGACTAATAGTAATTATTGATGAAATTCACAGATTAAATAAAGATAAACAAGATTTACTTTTGCCACATATTGAAACTGGATTAATTACAGTAATTGGAGCAACTACTTCTAATCCTTATTTTGCTATTAATCCAGCTGTTAGAAGTCGTTGTCATTTACTAGAAGTAAAATCATTATCTTTAGAAGATGTTGAAAAAGCCATTGATTTTGCTTTAAAAAGTGAAAAGGGGTATAAGGGAACTATAACTATTGATGATGATGCTAAAAAACTAATCGCTTATCACAGCAATGGTGATTTGAGATACGCTTACAATTTAATTGAAATTTGTGCCATGGGTTGTTTTAACAGCCATATTGATATTGAATTAGTCAAAAAATACTCTTCAATGGCTAATATGCATTACGACCATGATGAAGATGGTCATTATGATGCTGTCAGTGCCTTTCAGAAATCAATTAGAGGCAGTGATGTTAATGCTGCTTTATTCTATTTATCTAGGTTGGCAATGGCTAATGATTTAGATTCTATTGAAAGAAGACTTTTAGTCATTGCTTATGAAGATATTGGTTTAGCTAATCCAGCAGCTTGTGCAAGAACTGTAAGCGCCCTTGATGCTGCTAGACGTATTGGTTTTCCTGAAGCCTTGATACCATTAGGAGTTGCTGTAATAGATTTGGCTTTATCGCCAAAAAGTAGAAGTGCAACAGATAGTGTTCATAATGCTTATGCAGTTGCAGAAAAATCGCCTTATGCTGTGCCAGTTTATCTTCGTTTAAATCCTGTTGGTTTAGCTCAAGAAGATAAATATGATTATGATGCTTACCATAATTTCCACAAAATACAATATCTGCCAGATGAAATCAAAGATATGGAGTTCTATATTCCAAATGCTGCTAGCAGTTATGAAAAAAACTTAGCTGACAACTATCAAGAACTAAAAAAATATTATCGCACTAATAAACTAAACACCTTAAAATAATCGTGATTTAACGATTATTTTTGTATTAACAAGTTTCTTTTATAACTATCCGATCCTTTTATTATTGTTGCTATTATCGCTATAACAACTAACATTAGTGCCAATATTGATTCAAATGTACTAATAGTGGAACTTATTATTTTTTGAGGAATAAGTATCATTGAAAACAATGGTAAATAACACAAATAGCTAATTAGCTTACTTTTTATTAATTGTTCACTGAAAATCATTACCAAATAATATATTATCAATAAACCAACATACAATAGTCCTTGAAATGAAGCCATTTGCTGTCCGTTAGTATATTTACTGGTTATTAATAAAATAATTAATTGAATTAATAATAAGTTAAAAATCATTAATAAAACTATTAACATTAATTTTTTTACTGTTAAATCCATGCTAACATCCGTGGCAGATACTATTGAAAATCTGCTTATGAAAGTTTGTAAACCTAGACATCTATCTTGAACAAATCTAATTAGATAACTTGCAAACAATTGACAAATTAATATCATCATTTGAATTATAAAGATAATATAAGAAACTATTATTTTTTCTAATAGATGTCTTTCAGCATTCATATTAGTCAAAATAATATTTAATACTCCACTAGTCTTTTCAATTATTATTTCATTGCTAGAGGTGCATCCATAATTAATAATCAAGAAAAAAGAGATTGCCAGCATTATCACCATGCTCCCATCAATTATTTCCTCACTTTTTACAACTATTTCAGGATTTATATTTACATATTCATCAATAAAAGAACTTAGAAATTGATGTGATAACTTATACTTTTCAGTAATTACTTTTTTAATATCATTAGTAATTCTTTCTTTGACTGATTCATTTAACTCATATTTAGTTATTATTTGCCATTCTTCATCTAAATGCAAGATAACTTCACTTTTTTTGTTTTCTTTATCTGAAATTTTATATCTAAGATGTTCATCGCTCAATTCAGTAAATAATTCACTATATTCAATTAAACTTGTATCAACTAATACCGTATTGATGATTGTTTCTTCTTTTAAAATATAATCAATATGAAAACCACATAATATCATGACAAAAAGTAAAATATTAACTATTGTCGTTGTCTTGTTAATAAACCTTCTTCTTAAATCAAATTTTATTAATTCTTTCATAATTGTTTTATTTTATCCTCAATTGTTAACGGTCCATAATAAGTTATTGTCCTATTTTCTTGTGCTAGCTTTTCGACTATTTCTTGAGCTGCTCTTACATTTTTAACGATATACCTTACTGATTCATCATTAATTAATTTTGAAATTATCTTTTCGTTATGTAATAACTCTTTATCTCTTACTTCTATTACTTTTTTTTCTTCTTTAATTAAATCCTCTTTTGTAACATCAATTTTTATCCTAGCTTTATCTAAATAAATATATCTATCACATATCTGATTAATGGGTTGATATATATGGGAAGAAATCAGTACTATTTTCTTTTTGTTTTTTAACTTTTTTATTTCTCTTAAAAAGATCTCAATATTTTCATAATCTAATCCTGTAAAAGGTTCGTCCATAATAACGATTTTAGGGTTTTTTATCAAGCAAACTATTAATGTCAGTTTTTGTTGATTTCCTTTTGATAATGTATGAATCTTTTTGTCTTTATATTCATATAATCCCATTTTATGTAACCATTTATCAATTTCCTCCTTCTCATTTTCTTTTTTATTTATTCCAGTTATCAATTTTAAATGTTGATAGACTGTACAGTCTTGATACAAGCTTCTCTGTTCTGGTAAATAACCCATTATCTTATGTTCAATTTTTCTGTTTTCAAACATTATCATTCCATTATCTTTTTCTAACAGATTAAGAATCATTTTGAAAAGCGTGGTTTTCCCACTTCCGTTATTACCCAATACTGATACTATCTTTCCTTCTTCTATGGCAAAACTAATATTTCTCAAAACTTCTTTTTCTTCATATTTCTTTGACAAGTTTGTTATTTTAAGCATAAAAAAACACCTCTACTTATTTATTGTAAGCAAAGGTGTAATTTCCTAATTTACTTTTTTAGAATCGTAGATAATTTTAAGTCTGCGATTGTTTCCTTCTCCTTCTGATTCTGTTTTAATATTTGAGAAGGTTGATAAGTGTTGATGAATTATTTTTCTTTCATCATTGCTCATTTGACCAAGTCTGGCAGCTACTTTTGTTTTTTGAACTGTTTTAGCAATTCTTCCAACCATTGCTTTTAACTTCTCATAACGCTCTTCTTTATAGTTATTTACATCAATCAATAAGTTAATATGTTTTTTAAAATTAGAGCTTGCAGCCCCTTTTACAACGTTGGTAATAGCTTGTAATGTTTGACCTGCTTTTCCAATGATTACAGCATTATTATCAGCATTCAGTTTTACATCAAATCCATCCTCGTTTGATTCAACTATTATTTCGCAGCCCATATTAATATTATCGAAATATTCTTTGATATAATTGAAAATAAAGTCTTCAATGTCTTTAGTGCAATAAGCTTCAATTATTGCCTTAGCTCCCAATCCAAATAAGCCTCCTGGTTTTTCCTCAACAACAAAATAATTTAGTTCTTCTTTTGTTACTTGTTTATCCTCACAAGCTAATTCCATGGCTTCTTCGACAGTTTTTGCTTCATATCTATTCATTGTTAATGTACCTCATTTGAATGTATAAAGTCTTGACAATGTTAGCTAATGAGCTAACTAACCAATATACTGTCATGGCTGCTGGCCAATTTAAACCTAATAAAACTACCATAGCAACCATACTATATACCATCATATTGTTATTTGGTGCTTGTTGTCCTTCATCTTTATAAGCACGATAATTTTTAGCTTCTTTCTTTTTCTTTTCAGCTAACAGTTGTGGGATTTTAGTTGATAGCAATTGGCTTACTGCCATTAATACAAATAATACAGCAATTGGCCAACCAGTAGTCAAGTCTTTAAATGCTGCTGATGGTTTAATTGATAAAGGGATACCTAAAAAAGAACCATTACATACAACATCTGCTCTTTGAACAGCATAAAACATTGAAATCATAATTGGAATTTGCAGCATTGGAGTTACCAAAGATCCTAGTGGATTAACACCATGTTTAGCATATAGAGCCTGCATTTCTTGAGCTTGCATCATTTTAGCATTTTCATCATCTCTTCCCTCATATTTAACTTGAATTTTATTTAATTCAGGTTGAAGCATTTGAATTTTTTGAGATGATATAGTAGATTTAACTGTAAAACTTAAAGTAATAACATTAAATAAAATTGTTGTAATAACAATCCCTAAAAAACTACTATTTAATTTTGTACCTATAAAGTTAACACATTGAGCTAATGGATAAACAAAGATGGCGGTAAAAAAGCTTTCATCTAGCATTGCTTTCCATGGCGTAGATAAATAAATTATCTTTTCTGGTAAAGTTACGCCGCTTTGATCCGTATTTCTTTGACATCCAGCAAGAACAGCTATCATAACTAATAAAATTATGATTAGTGTCTTCTTGTTAGAAATAAATTTTTTCATTATTCAATTTCTCCTTCATTCAGATTGCCATTATCTATTATAAACTGAATTATATAGTCGTGACAAATCATTTTTGTTTTTTTGGTAATCAAACTTTAAATAATTAGTCCTAACAATGAAAATATAGTCATATCCAGTTTTAAAATTGCATGACTGTTGTACCATCATTCTTACTTGTCTTTTTACCTTGTTTCTTATAACTGCATTACCAATTTTTTTACCTACAGAAATCCCAATTCGATCACGTTCTTTTTCAGTTGGATAATAGCACATAACAAAACTGTGACTTGTTTTACACTTGCCACAAGTAATGATTTTTTGGAATTCTTCATTAGTTTTAACTCTTAATTCTTTTTTCATAGTTCAACAGGTAAAAAAAGTTGCCAACGACAACTCTCTTTATTCAGATATTACTTTTCTGCCTTTCGCACGCTTTCTTGCTAAGATTCTACGTCCACCTACAGTCTTCATACGTGCTCTAAAGCCTACGAGTCTTGAACGTTTTCTTTTGCTCGGTTGATAAGTTCTTTTCATTTTAGACACCTCCCGAAAATTAATACATAATAGAGCAATTGCTTTATCATAATACTAAAATTTATCCCCTAAGTCAACCAAATTGTCAAGCAAATTAGTAAGTGTTTTTCAAAACTCTTATACAACAAAAATGCTAGATAGACAAACGGAACCAAGGCTATTTCTTCTTTTTTATTTTTTTCTTTTATTAATTTATACAGCGCAAAACCACCAGCAAGTACAATTGTTAGTAAATATACTATTATAATTCCTTCTGTTTTAGCTATTAATCCTAAAATAAAAAATAGTTTTATATCTGCTCCACCAATAGATTTTGTAATTAAAGCTATTATTAATAAAGGTAAACTAATAATTATCATTCCAATATAGTTGTTGATACTCCACTTTTCTGTAGAAACAATAATTGTCGCAACTATTAATAATATTAATTGATAACTATCTTTTATTTCTTTTATTTCAATATCTACTAAAGACATAAATAGCAATAGATTTAATATTATAAAATATAAGAATTTAATTTCTATACTTCCAGTTATACTATCGCATACTACTGTATTTGTTCCTCCTAAAAGCTCAGCAACTAAATATCTTTTAGCAATTTTATTTTTACAATATGTACACTTACCTTGTTTTAAAAAATAACTAACAATTGGAATCATATCTAAAAAAGAAAGTTGATGCTCACAAACAGGACAACAAGAACGCTCAAATATAAAATCCTTTCTTCTAACAATTCTATAAGCTGAAGCATTAATAAAACTTCCAAATATTGCGCCAATAAAAAAGACAAATATCGTTTCCATAATCTATATTTGTCTGTACTTTTTATTTTTCCTTCTTTTCTAAATAATCAATTATTACATTAGCTGTTATATCACCACTTACATTTAAGGTCGTATATAACATGTCTAATATTTTATAAATTCCACTATAGAAACCAATGAAATCTAAGGGTATTCCTAGAAGTTGTAAATAAGTTGCTCCTATTACCACTCCACCATTTGGAATGCCTGGAGCCGACATATTTATTAACAGCGAAGCTACAATCATGATGATATAAGTTGTTAGTGTAACTTCAATTCCAAATAAACTGCTACAAAATAAACCAAGTAAGGCAAACGATACTGCCCCTCCACACATATGAATTGTACAACCTAAAGGAACAACAATATCTGTTATTTCTCTATCAATATTTAACTCTTCCTTACATAGTCTCATTGTTGTTGGCAATGTGGCTGCTGATGAGCAAGTTGTGATAGTTATAATCCATATCTTATAAATCCTTTTAACAAAAAAAATTGGATTCATTTTGGCAAAAATCCAAACTGGCAAAATCATCACCACAATCATTGTAATAAATCCTGCTAAATATGCGGTCAAAATATATTTAACTCCTACCGCAAAAACGATTGAACCATATTTAGCGACAGTATTAGACATTAGTGAGAAAACTGCTAATGGGGTTAAATACATAATATATTCCAAAATTTTAAAAAGGATATTTTTAAAACTCTTAATAACATCTATAACAACATCTCCCTTTTCAACTTTAGTAGCACAAAATCCTACTAGATAGGCAAAGAGAATAATGGCAAATAACTGATTTGTTTGAAACATACTAATAACATTGGTAGGAAATAGGTTGATGATGATTTCTTTAATACTTAAATTTCCTAAAGCGCCTTCATAACTAGATAAGTCAAAAGCAAATCCTTTAGCTGGATTAATTAATACAACAATAATTGAAGTTAAAAAGAAGGTTGCTAAAAACATTAGCGTAAATATTATTACTGATTTAATTATTAGTTTTCCTCTTTTCTTGGAAGAATCATAAATTGTTTCTGCAATACTAGTAAAAACTATTGGTCCAATCATAAATTTCAATAAATTAATATAGATTGTACCAATAAAATCTACTGCTGTTACTTGTTCTTTAAATACTAGTCCACTTACTATCGCTAGCAGTAATGCTATTATTGTTAGAAAACTAATTTTTTTCTTCATCTTTCAATATCCTTTCGATGCATTTTATACCATCTTCTCTTTTTCCTAATGCTGATATTCTAATGTAGTTATCACCAGCAAGTCCAAATACGATACCAGGAATTACTATAATATTAAGTTCTTTTAAAAAATAATCAAACATCTGCCAACTTGTTTTCTGATTTTTTGATTTTACCCACATAAATGGGGCATCTTTTCCGCCAACAACCTCATATCCTGCTTTTTCAAAGCCTTCTCTTAAAATTTTGGCATTTTCTAAATAATAGTCGATATTTTCTTTAATTAGTTTTTGTGACTGTGGTAAATATACTGCTTCAGCAGCTTTTTGAGCTATATAACTAGCTCCGTTAAATCTATTCATCGTTCTTCTTTTCCAAATAACATTTATATCCTTATAGATTTGATTGGGAATAACATAATATGAACATCTTAGTCCAGTAAAAGAGGCTGTCTTGGAAAAACTTCTAAGCTCTATAGCGCATTTTTTTGCTTCTTCAATCTCATAAATGCTCTTTGGAACTTCCTTACTTCTGACAAAACCTTGGTAGACATTATCAAAAATAATAACAGCTTCATTTTTCAAAGCATAATCAACCCACTTTTCTAAGTCTTTTTTATTGTAGGCATTACCAATAGGATTATTTGGTGAACAGATATAGACAATATCATATTTTTTGTTGGGAATTTCCATCACAAAGTTTTCATCAAGAGTTGTATATTCAACTTTTCTGTTTAATGCTGCTGCTCCATCACGATATATCGGATAGGTTGGATTAGCTAAAAGGATGGTGCTACTATTATCAAACAATTCTAAAATACTTGTTGAATCTGTTTTTGTTCCGTCTGATACATATATTTCATCTTTAGTAAAACCATATTGTTGATATTCATTTTCAAGTATTGCTTCTCTTAAAAAGTCATAACCATAATAACCACCATAACCTTTGAAAGTATCCATGCTAGATAAATCATCTACTGCCTTATGCATTGCTTCAATAACTGGTTCTACTATCGGCTTAGAAACGTCTCCTATTCCTAGCGAAATGATTTCTGCATTTGGATTTTCATATTTAAAAGCCTTTACTTTTTCTGTCACATTAGCATAAACGTCTTTAGTTTCCATTTGTAGTAAATCTTTATTAAGCATTTTGACACCTTCTTTCTTTTTTATTATATACTAAATTAGAGAAAGTAGTATTTCTTTGTTATTTAGGAAGTGAGCAATTATGAAAAAGGAATTATTAAATTTAAAAGATAAAATCGTAGTGGTCAGTAAAAATCGCTCTATTAACGAAATCAGGGAAATTTATGATCAAGGTTTTAGAATGTTTGGCGAAAATAGAGTTCAAGAACTCCTTTCAAAAGTTGATTATACTCCTAGTGATATCCAATGGCATCTAATTGGACACTTACAAAGAAATAAAGTTTCGAAAATAATCAAATTGTGTAGTTTGATTCATTCTGTTGATAGTTTTAGATTGCTAGAAAAAATCAATCGAGAATCAAAAAAACAAAATACTATCACTAATATCTTGCTACAGGTAAATATTGCTTTAGAAGATACAAAGTATGGCTTTAATAAAAATGAAGTGTTAGATACTATTAAAAAAGCTTCCGTTTTTAATAATATCCTAATCAAAGGGATTATGGTTATTGGGCCTAATATCAGTGATGAAAAGATGATTTTAGATGTTTTTTACCAAGGATATGACTTATATAATAAATGCAAAGAAATAAAGCAACATAATGTTTGTATTGATACCTATTCTGCTGGTATGTCTAATGATTATAAATTGGCTTTGAAAGCTAATAGCACTCTTTTAAGATTAGGATCAATTATGTTTGAAAAAGACAATGTATAATTTTTCTAAATAAAAATAGCGATTAATTTCGCTATTTCTTTTGTTCTAGTGTAAGTAACAAGCTAATTTCTCTTTGTCCCCTCACTACTATAATTTTTACTGTATCACCAGCTGAATAATTACATAGTGCTGTTCTTAAATCTGTAAGTGATTTTATTTCAGTTCCATCAAAATTGACAATTACATCGCCAACCTTTAATCCTGAATTTCTTGCTGCATCTGTAACCACTTCTGATACATAGACTCCAAAAGAAGTAACACTAAAATTCCAAGCTTGTTGCATTGTTTCAATAGAAACTCCTCTAATTCCCAGTTGCGGTCTTCCTTCAACATATCCATAAGCAATCAATTGTTTTACCACATCAATGGCATAATTAGATGGAATAGCAAAACCAATACCTTCTATATATTCACCTGCACTTTTAGCATTAACAATACCTATTAAATTTCCGCCAACATCAAACAAGCCTCCTCCAGAATTTCCTGGACTGATAGCAGTATTTGTTTGTAATAAGACCATTTTTTGACCTGCAATGGTAATTTCTCTACTTAAAGCACTTATAATTCCATCAGTTACTGTACCACCTAGTGTTCCTAGTGGATTTCCTATCGCAATACACATTTGACCCACTTTAATTTGGTTAGAATTGCCAATTGTTGCTATTTTTAATCCTTCAGCTTCAATTTTTAGTACCGCTATATCACTAACTAAATCTGCTGCAACTAACTCAGCATTATATTTATCACCAGAAGTTAAAACTACTACAATATTAGTAGCATCCTCAACAACATGATTATTGGTGATAATATAACCATCACTAGAATATATGACTCCTGATCCTGCTCCTTCAGTTATGTATTCACCATAAAAAGAACTATATTTAGTTGACTCAGTATATACTTCAACAATAGTATCTTTTATATTGCTTACCACTTCACTAATATCAGTTTTCCCTGATATAACAACTGTAGGACTATTTACATTTTGATTTGGTTGTTCAATTACAACTGTTTTATTTTCTACGTTTTTAAGAACCGCTTTAGCTGTAATATAACTGCTTATTGTCGATACAATCACTGTTAAAACAAGCATCATTAAAATTATTCCACCAGTAAAACTTCTTTTTTCTTTTTTCTCGTTTTTGTTTTTTATTTTATCAATAGTATCAAAAATAGTTGTTGTACTTTCATCATTATCAATGATTATATAATCATTTTCAAAACTTGATTTTTCTTCTTTTTTTACTTCATCTATATTTTCAAACGGTTCATTCATAGAATGTTTCCTTCTTTCATATTATGTCTATTTTAAAAATTATACTTCTTTTCTTTTTAGAGTTAATGCTATTGCTGCAATAAAACTAATTGTTCCAGCTATCGCTGCCGTTAAATAAAGCATTTCTTTAACACCGATTTTTTCTTCTACCATTGGATAAATAGGTAAAGTAAACTTCTGTAGTGTTTTTTCGCTCATTTCATAACTATAAATAGCATCGTTGCCCTCTAGATCTTTTAAGTAAATTAAACGATAATTGCTCATATTTTCTGCCAAGGAAATCCAACCATCAAATTGTTTGTCTTCAATGTTTACTTTTATTGGTTTATAAAACTTTTCTAAATCTGTATATTTTGTGTAGTCAATAGCATTAATTAAATATTGTTTTCCATCAATTTCTAGCGGTTCAAACTTATTTCCGACCACATCATTTTCTATATCATACAAATAAAAGTCTTTGTTATTTTCGCTATTAGCTAAATATATTAAATTCAGATTACCTTTATAGAAAACTACAATTTCATTTTCTTTTACAAGAATTTCTTTTCTTTCAAATCCTTCAGGAACAATCACTTTATCTAAATTTATAACTACTCCCAAATTTTTATCTTCATAGACGATTTTTGGTTTTTCTTCAACATATAACTTTATTTTATATGTTTTTGTTGTTTTATCTTGAGCAACACAAACTACTTCTATTTCATTCCAGCCTTCTTTAACACTTTCATTTATTTTATTAATTGTTGCTTTTGAACTGCTTGCTTTAGCTAAAACTTTAATTGTTTCAGTATTAACTGGCGCATAAGCGGTATATTCAAAAACATCTGATTCAAATGGCTGTTCAAATTCTATGTTTTCAATTTGTAAAGAAGCCAGTGATGCATCAGAAGATAAAGATGTTGTTGTCTCATTGTTTGTAGTTTTAGCCTTTATTTGCAAAGTTTTTACAATTTTTTCGCTATATCCTCCAACATATTGAGGTGGATCATAACTTGCAAACTGAGTGGTATTAACTTCGACTTTTGTTGATCCAATTTTCTTAGTTGAAAAAGTAATGCTGAATGTTACTGATTTATCTGCACTTGGCTCAACAATTATCACATTTCCTTGTATGTGCCCTCTTCCATTTAAATTAGCTGAAACATATTTTAAATATTGTGTATCATAAGAAAATATGATTTTCCCTCCACCAACACCGTTGTTACATTTTAGTTTTATTGTTAATTTAACCGTGTTTGACAGCACTACTGAACTACTAGAAAAATATGCTTCTACACTTGCGTCCGCTGCTTTTATTGGTTTTATTGTCGATACTACTATAGTAAGTATTGTTATCAATACAAAAATTCTTTTTTTCATATATTTATATTTCACCTTTATTGTTCAATGTTTCCTATTTCTAATAAATATTTTCTTAAATGCAGATAACCTAGTGTAGATATTCCTGTTTCTCCATTAATTTCTGCTGCTTTTTTTTCAATATTATTCATTTCATATATCTCTAAAAGCGCTTTTCGATATATTAGATAGTCAAGTGTTCCAATTATTCCATCACCATCAATATCCCCTTTAATAATTACGGTATAGGTGCTTTCTCCTTCATCTCCAATAATTATTAAAGCGTCTCCTGTTGAAAGTGGTAAATCTTTTGACTTTTCCGCGCCTTTTCTTTCAATTCTAATATTTACACCTGTATTCATTAGTGTAATTCTATTTAACAATTGTTGATAACTTATCCCTATATCAAAGCCTGTTAAATGGCCTGAATCGTTTTGTAAATCTAAGTCTAAAATTAAATCGCCAGTATAATACTCTTCATTTGGAACAGTTTCTTCAACTTCAGGTAACACAACTTCTGTTGGCAAAGCGGTTTTTTCAGGCATTTCTAAATATATTGGAATACTGAAAGTTAAAGCTTCTTCTAAAATGTCAGCCAGTCTATAGTTGGTGTACATCATTCTTCCTTCTGAAAAAGCTGCTCTAACATTAGTCGCATATTGATGCCAATATTTGCCAGTGGCACAGTTGTATTTTTGATAGTACAAAGTGTCTTGACCTTTGTTAATGTATCCATCTGCAATCCACAATGCTCCGCCTTTAATAGATTTTTCAATGGTATTCCAAGGTCGGCCATAACTTCCTTCCTTAGCAGCATATATTAATCCGTTTTTCCAACTTTGTTTGCCTGAATAGGCATGAATGTTGTAGAAATTGTAAATATTAGAATAAATTACTCCATTATGTTCAAACTCTCTGCCATCCACTGCAGCTGAACCATTAACTCCTTGTTCATTTCTTGCTTTTACTGCCAAGAATATTGGCGAAGTTTGAGCTTGTTGTCCAGCTTCGTAGAAAAGTGTCGCATAGCTTTTAGTTGTATTTTCATCTATTTGAACTTCGCCTTTCATAAATGTGATGTTTAATATTTGTTGAACACATTCAGGTTGTTCAGTTTCGTTAAAAGAAAGTTTTAAAAATTGAAAAACCTCTTTTTCATTTAAAAAATTTCTTGGGTCCATAAAATAAGCGATAGTTTCAGTATTAGCTTGATACCAACTATAACCATCTAGCGCTATATATTGACCTGTTTCTGGATCATAAGCTCCTTGTCTAGTACTTCTTAAAGCTAAGTTACTTCCATCTATTAAACTTTTTCCTAGTACATCTTGGGCTTGCAAAATAGTAGCAAAAGCAGTATTTGTATGGAAGGCTTTAAATATCCAATTAGGATGTAAAGTATGCAAATATCTTAGATATACTCTATATTCCTCTGGAAATCCTTCGTTTTCTAAATGTTGTTCAAACACTTCATCTAATTCATAATAATGCAATATGACATAATCTTCTCTAACCCAAGTTTGATATTCAATATTATTAATAATGTTAATGACATTATACCAAAGCTCATTTTTTTCATTTTTTTGTTTTCCTATAACCTTATATGAGACATCTTCAACATAATACTGATTTTCTCCATTAATTTGAAGAATGGCATAACTTGTTGAAGGACCAGTTCTTACTCGCACATCACTTTGTGTAACTTCTAAATACACAGTTTCTTCTTGCTGTTGTTCTTGTTCCGATTCTGGTTGAGTTTCTTCTGCAAAAACATTGTTAAAAGGCTTAACGTTAATAAGCGTTGTTATAAATAATAAGACAATTAATATTTTTTTAAGCACAACGAAAACTCCTATCCGATTTTATTATATCACATTTATTTTTTAATCAATATAGTTACCCACATGTTGATAAGTAGGTTATCCACATATGTGGAAAAATGTTTGAAATTTAAAAATTTCCTTTGTTTAAAGCGTTTTTCTCAATATAACTGTGGATAATTCATGTGGGATACTAATTATACTCCAAGTTATCCACATTTTCCACTGTTTATAGATTTTTATTCACGAGTTATCCACATATAAAAGTCGTGGATTGTTGTGGATAACTCAAAATTTACCTTATTTATATATGTTTTTTACCTTAATTTTATTGTGGATAACTTTTTTAGACAAAAATATTAATAGATTTTTATCTGCTTAGGGGTTAATATAGTATTACTTAAAATGAAAGAGTGATGGAGATGTATAGTTTAAATATCGTTTATAAACAATTAAAAGATAAGATTTATGAAAAATTAAATGAAAACAATAAGTCTTTTTATATTGATTGTTTTGATGAAACTGAACTCGTTCATTTAGATGAAAAAGAAGCAATTATTGTTACTCCTTATAATTTTAATAAATCTCTTTTATTTGATGTTATAACCGAAATTAATGATAGTTTTTTTGATCTTTTAAGCCAAGATGTATCTTGTGTCATTGAAACAACTGATAATTATCGTAAAAACTATATCATTGATACCATTACAAAGGATCTTTCTGATAATTTGCTTCCTGATTACTCATTTGATAATTTCATTGAAGGACCAAGCAACAAAGAAGCTAAAACCGCAGCTTTAACTTGTGCTATAAAACCAGGAGAAAAATTTTTTAATCCCTTAGTTATTTATGGTGATTCAGGACTAGGAAAAACACATTTATTACATGCTATTGGTAATCATATTAAACAAAATGATTTTGATAAGAAGATTTTATATATAACCAGTTTAGATTTTGTTAAAGAAGTTGGAAAGTCTTTACGTGATAACACCATCGAAGAATACAAAAATCAATTAAATTCCGTAGATATCTTACTTGTTGATGATATTCAATTTTTATCTGGTAAACAGAAATCCAATGAAATATTCTTCACTATCTATAATGAACTCTTTAACAACAGAAAACAGGTAGTTTTAACTTCTGATAGACCTCCAGTTCAAATAAAAGATATTGAAGATCGTTTAAAAACCAGATTTTCTCAAGGTTTATCTGTTACAATTTCATCTTTAGAGTTTGAAACAGCTGAAAAAATCTTAGAATTAAAACTAAAAAATCATAATTTAGATAAAAATTCTATTGATTGTGATGTAATTTCTTTTATTGCCAAAAATTTCTCTACTGATGTGAGAAATTTAGAAGGAGCATTAAATAGGTTATTATTTTATTCAATTAATTTCTCAAAAGGACAAAAAATTAACTTACCTTTAGCTTTAGAAGCATTTAAAGATAAATTAGAATATACTTCATATGCTAATACTGAACTCTCTTCTAAAGTAATTATAAAAGCCGTTGCTGATTATTATAATTTAACCGAAAAACAACTTATTTCTAAAAGCAGAACTAAAAATATCACTACTGCCAGACATATAGCTATGTATTTATGTCGAATTCATTTAGATTATTCTTATGAAAAAATAGGAGATGATTTTGGTGGAAGAGATCACACTACAGTTTTGTCTGCTTTTGAAAAGATAGAAAGACTTTTAAAAGAAAATGAATTATACAGAAAAATTATTAGTGATATTGAGAAAATTTTCACTACATAACTATTAACATTTTATTCTATTCAAATTAACAAGAAAAAATGTTAAAATATACTTAGAGAAAAAGGGTTTTTTGAATTTATCCACTTTTCCACATAAGTATTAATTATATTTATACTAATTATTATAAGGAGGATACTATGTACTTCAAAATAAACAAAAAAACATTCTTAGACAATATCAACATTGTATCAAGAGCAGTTTCTATGAATTCACCTTTACCAGTTCTTCATAATATTAAATTATCAGTGAAAGATAATTATATTCAAATGACAGCTTCCGATGGTGATATTTCTATTCAAACTTCTATTTTTATTGATGAAGCATCAAATTTAACAATTTTTGAAGAAGGAGATGTTTTATTAGATGGTAAATATTTATCTGATATGATTAGAAAAATTGATGCAGAAATTGTTGAAGTAGAAACTATTGATGGATGTTTAACTAGCATTAGAGGTTTACAGGTAAACTTTGAGTTAAATGGAATAAAATCAGAAAATTATCCAGTAATTGATTTTTCTCAACCTGCTGAATCTTTTGAATTAGAAGCAGAGGTATTAAAAAACATTATTTATCAAACTTGTTTTGCTACAAGCGATAAAGAAACAAGACCTGTATTAACGGGAGTAAATTTTAATTGTTCTGGTAATGTTTTGACTTGTGTGGCAACAGATTCATATAGATTAGCTCAAAAAAGAATAGTCTTAGAAAATAATCACAATTTTAATATTACTATTCCATCTAAAAGTCTTCAGGATGTTTCAAGAATTATAAATACTGATAATGATATTACTATTTCATTGAGTGATAAAAAAGTATTATTTATCATCAACAATATATTAGTTCAAACTAGATTAATTGATGGTTTATATCCTGAAACAAGTAGATTAATTCCTTCTGAGTTTAATTATGAATTATTAGTTGATGCTAGAGATTTATTGAATGCTTTAGACAGGGCTAGTTTTATTAAAAATGAAGGTATTTACTTAGTAAGAATGGAAATGTCAGAAGATGAAATAGTTATTACTTCAAGAAGTAATGATGTTGTTTCAGTTGAAAGAGTAACTCCGATTGAATATATTGGAGAACCATTAAATATTTCTTTCAAAGGAAATTATGTTTATGATGCAATAAGAGTATTAAATGCCTTCCAAGTAAAAATTTCATTTAGTGGAAATATGAAACCATTCATTTTAAAATCAGTTGATGATGAAAATGTACTGCAATTAGTACTTCCTATTAAAACTTATAATTAAAGACCTCAAAAGGTCTTTTTTTTATATAAGGCAATTTAAGGCATTTTAAGTGGTTTTTTCATTGGTTGAGTATAAATGACAATTTATTAAAAATTGTTAATGTAATGCTTTTAAATAAATAAAAACCACTTTTTTATGTTATAATATAGTTGTTGTTTTATCTAAAGGAGGTATTGTATGATTGTGAAAATTAACACCGAATATATTGAATTACAACAGTTTTTAAAATTAACAGACTGGATTTCTTCTGGCGGGGAAGCAAAAATAGCAGTTAAAAAATTAAAAATTAAAATAGATGGAGCAGAAGAAAATAGAAGAGGAAGAAAAATTTATCCTGGATCTATTGTTGAAATTGAAAATAAAAAATATGAGGTTAAATAATGTACATCGAAAATATTAAAGTTAAAAATTTTCGTAATTATCACAATCAATCAATAAATTTTAAAAATGGGATGAATATTCTCATTGGTCCCAATGGAATAGGGAAAACTAATTTATTAGAAGCAATATATTTACTTTCAACAACAAGAAGTCATCGCAATAATGATGAAAAAGAAATGATTAGATTTAATGAGGAGTTTGCAGCTGTTGAAGGCAATGTAACCACTAAATATGGCAAAGATAAATTGGATGTAATTATTCATAAAAAAGGAAAATCTTTATCGGTAAATAATATATTGGTTAAGAAAAATTCAGAATTTATTGGAAAATTAAATGCTGTTTTATTTTCGCCTAATGACATGGATTTGTTTGATTCATCACCACGTGATAGAAGAAGATTGATAGATATGGAAATGGGAAAACTATCTCGTGGATATATGTTAAATCTTTCTAATTATTTGAGATTTTTAAAACAAAGAAATGCGTATTTAAAACAACAAAGATTAGGTGATGTAATGCTAGAAACTTATACTGAACTTTTATTTAATCCGCAAATTCAAATTATTAAAGAAAGAAATAGTTTCATTAATTCTTTAAATGCTTATTTATCTTATTTTTATAATGAAATTAGTGGAGAAAAAAATAAACTTCAAATAGTTTATAAATCGTTTATTAAGGAAAAAGAAAATGTAGATTTAATGAAACAAGAAATGAAGCAAGCTTACGAAAATTTAAAAGAAAGAGATTTGGCATTAAAACAAACTAATGTTGGAATTCATAGAGAAGATTATGAATTTTATTTAAATAATATGAATGTAAGCAAATATTGTTCACAAGGTCAAAAAAGAATGGTTATTTTGGCTTTGAAATTATCAATAGTTCAAATAATTTATCAAATTAAAAGAGAATATCCAATTTTACTATTAGATGATGTATTCTCTGAATTAGACAGCGAACATCGTATTTGTCTTTTAAGATTGCTTCCTAATTCTGTGCAAACTATTATTACAACAACAGATTTAAGAGAAGTAAATCTTATCAGAAGACAAGACGTTAACATAATTAAAATAGGGAAAGGGATGATTAACAATGGATAAAAACATGACCATAGATGATTATTCATATACATCTGATGATATCCAAGTTTTGGAAGGATTAGAAGCGGTAAGAAAAAGACCTGGTATGTATATTGCGACAACATCATCAAGAGGATTACACCATCTAGTTTGGGAAATTGTTGACAATGCAATTGATGAAGCGCTAGCTGGTTATGCAAATAAGACAATAGTCAAACTATTGCCAGATGATGTAATAGAAATCACTGACAACGGAAGAGGCATGCCAGTAGATATTCATGAAAAGACAGGAGTTTCAACGGTAGAAACTATTTTTACTGTCTTACACGCTGGAGGAAAGTTTGGCGGAAGAGCTTATAAGGTATCGGGAGGATTACACGGTGTTGGTGCTTCAGTTGTTAATGCTTTAAGCCAATGGTTGGAAGTAACAGTAAGAATAAATAAGAAAGTTTATTTTATTAGATTTTCCAATGGAGGAAAAGTAGAACAAAAACTTACTCAAATAGGAGAATGCAAAGAAAAAGAGCACGGAACAACGGTTAGATTTAAACCAGATCCATTAATTTTTACCGAATCAACAGAGTATGATTACCAAAGAATTCATCACAGATTACAAGAATTAGCCTTCTTAAGTCCGTTTTTAAGAATAGAATTGTATGATGAAAGAAGAGCAAAAATTGAATCTGATGTCTTTGAATATGAAGGTGGTATATCAGAATACGTTTCTTTTATAAACCAAGACAAGAAAGTATTGTTTGAAAATCCAATTCATGTAAGTGGTATTGAGGATAATATCTTTTGTGAAGTTGCATTGCAATATAATGAAACCTATGACTCTAACATATATTCTTTCTGTAATAATGTTAATACTCATGAAGGGGGAACACACGAAGAAGGATTTAGAGCATCTTTATCGAGAGTTATCAATAATTATGCTAAAAATCAGAATTTGTTAAAGAAAGATGATGAAAGTTTAAAACAAGAAGATGTTAGAGAAGGTATAACAGCTGTTATTTCGGTTAGACATCCTAATCCTCAATATGAAGGACAAACGAAAACAAAATTAGGAAATAGTGAAGTTAGAAAAATTGTCTCTGACATCTTTAGCGAGCAATTTGAAAGATTCTTATATGAAAACCCTACAATTGCTAAAACAATTGTTGAAAAAGCTATAATTGCCTCTAGAGCTAGAGCTGCAGCAGTAAAAGCTAGGGAAGTCACTAGAAGAAAAAATTCGCTTGAATCAGCTAATTTACCAGAAAAATTAACAGATTGTTCAAGTAGAGATGCCACTTTAAACGAACTATATATAGTGGAAGGGGACTCTGCTGGAGGATCAGCAAAACAAGGTAGAAATCCAAGACATCAAGCAATATTACCACTAAGAGGTAAAATTTTGAATGTTCAAAAAGCTAGAGAACACCAAATATTTGATAATAACGAAATTAAATCAATGATTACAGCTTTTGGATGTGGCATTGGAGATGAATTAGATTTAAGTAAACTAAGATATCACAAGATAGTAATTATGACGGACGCTGACGTTGATGGTTCACACATTAGAGTTCTTTTATTGACATTCTTCTATAAATTCTTTAGAGAAGTAATTGAAGCAGGACATATTTATGTTGCGCAGCCTCCTTTATATCGAGTTCAAAAAGGAAATGTAGTTAAATACGCATATACTGATGGACAATTAGAAAAAATAAAAGCCGAACTCGGAGATAGAGTCAATATCCAAAGATATAAAGGACTTGGTGAAATGGACGCTAAGCAGTTGTGGGAGACAACAATGAATCCAGAAACTAGAACATTGCTTCAAGTAACAATTGATAGTGCTAGAGAAGCAGATAAATATTTTGAAATGTTAATGGGCGATGAAGTAGAACCAAGAAGAAATTATATTATGGCTAATGCTCAGTTTGTTAAAAACTTGGATATTGCGTAGGAGGAAAAAATCATGGATAAAGAAAAAGATTTAATAGTTGAAAATGATGAAAACAATACTTATGACAATATAGAATACATTAACATTTCTTCAGAAGTTAAAGGTTCGTTTTTAGATTATGCTATGAGTGTTATCGTAGCTAGAGCTTTGCCTGATGCCAGAGATGGAATGAAGCCAGTACAAAGAAGAATTTTATATGGTATGCATGGTTTAGGAAACTATGCTAATTCATCATATAAAAAGAGTGCTCGTATAGTTGGTGAAGTTATGGGTAAATATCACCCTCACGGCGACAGCTCAATATATGAGGCGATGGTTAGAATGGCTCAGCCGTTTTCGTATCGTTATCCTTTGGTAGATGGTCATGGCAACTTTGGTTCGGTCGATGGCGATAGTGCTGCAGCACAGCGTTATACTGAAGCAAGAATGTCTAAACTTTCAATGGAAATGTTAAGAGACATTCAAAAAGAAACTGTTGATTTTGCTGATAACTACGATGGAGAAGAAAAAGAACCAGTAGTTTTACCAGCTAAATTTCCAAATTTGCTTGTTAATGGAACAACTGGCATTGCTGTTGGTATGGCTACAAATATGCCTCCACATAACCTAAACGAAACAATTGAGGCCTTAAAAGCTTTAATTGATAATCCAGAAATGGAAGTAATTGATTTAATGAATAATTATTTGCCTGGACCTGATTTTCCAACAGGAGGAATTATTTTAGGAAGAAGTGGTATAAAAAAAGCTTATGAAACAGGTAGAGGAACAATATATATTCGTTCTAAAGTTGAAATTATTGAAATGGAAAATGGAAAACACGAAATTGTAATTACTGAATTACCATATGGAGTTAACAAATTAAATTTATATCGTAAGATTATTGATTTAGCTAAAGACAAAGAAATAGAAGGAATTACTAATACTGTTGATGAGTCAAATATGGATGGAATCAAGATTATAATTGAATGTCGTAAAGATATTCAACCAGAAGTTTTATTAAATCAACTTTATCGAAAAACACAACTTCAAGTTTCGTATGGCATAAATATGTTAGCTTTAGTTGACAATTCTCCAAGAGTTTTACCCATTAAGGAAATATTTAAAGTATATTTAGATCATCAAATAGAGGTTATTACCAGAAAAACAATATTTGACTTAAATAAGGCTTTAGATAGAGCCCATATTTTAGAAGGCCTTAGAATTGCGATTGACCACATTGATGAAATAGTTAATATAATTAAAACAAGTTCAAATGATGATGAAGCTTTAAATAGATTGATGGAAAGATTTGGATTATCTGAAATTCAAGGTAAATCTATTTTAGATATGCAAATGAGAAGATTGACAGGTCTTCAAAGACAAAGAATTGAAGATGAGTACACTGATCTTCAAATTCAAATTGCCGACTTTAGAGACATTCTTGCTCGTGAAGAAAGAGTTTTAGATATCATTAAAACTGAGTTAGATGAAATTAAGGATAAATATGGCGATGATAGAAAAACTGAAATCAATGATTCAGAAGGCGATATTGATGATGAATCACTCATTCCAGTTGAAGAAGTGGTTATTTCTATCACTCACAATGATTATATTAAAAGAACCACAGTTGATACCTATAAAACTCAAAATAGGGGCGGAAAAGGTATCAGAGGAATGGGGTTAAATAGTGATGACATCGTTGATGAAATGATAATAATGTCCACTCATGATGACTTATTGTTATTTACTAATTTTGGTAAAGTATATCGCATTAAAGGATATAATGTGCCTTCAGCAAGTAGAACCGCAAAAGGAATGCCAGTAGTAAACTTATTAAACTTAGATGAAAATGAAAAAGTAAAAGCATTAGTAAGTGTTACACCTGATGAAGATTTGAAAGATAAATATTTATGTTTTGTTACTAAAAACGGTCTAATAAAAAGAGTTGAACTTTCAGAGTTTATCTCAATTAGACAGACAGGGAAGATTGCCATCTCATTAAGAGAAGAAGATCAGTTGTTTGGAGTTCAAATAACATCGGGTGAAGATGAAATAATTATTGCAGGCGATAACGGAAAAGCAATAAGATTTGATGAAAATGATGTAAGACCGATGGGAAGAAATGCTTCAGGTGTTAAAGGGTTTGATACCGATGGCGGAGAAGTAGTCGGAATAGCAACTAGTGCTTCAGGACAGTATATTTTATCTATTACCGAAAAAGGTTACGGCAAAAAAACATTAATAGATGAATATAGAAAGACAAAAAGAGGCGGAAAAGGAGTTGCGACAATTAACATCACTGAAAAAAACGGAAAATTAATGTGCTTGAAGGCAGTTAATGGCGATGAAGACGCCTTATTAATGAGTGATGATGGAACAATAATTAGAATTTCATTAGAAACTGTCGCTATATATGGCAGAAATACACAAGGTGTTAAACTAATCAATGTGGATGAATCTAAATTAGCTGCTGTAACGATAGTTGAACATGAAGAAGATGAAGAATTAGAAGATTTAACATTAGAAAATAACGAAAATGAAAATGAAAATTTAGATAATGTTGAATCGGGAAATGAAATATAAACTAAAAAGTTGAATACAGAAAAATAATTTACTATAATATCTGTAATAGTAATGAAGAGAATTAGTAACTGAGGTTAAGTTACAGAGAGATGTTGGTTGGTGTAAAACATTACGTAAACTCATTGAATCTATCTTGGAACTGGAAGTAAAACTTCCCGGGTAAAACCGTTATCTAATTAAGTGATTAGTTTTATGCTAATTAAGAAGGGTGGCACCACGAGACATCGTCCCTTTGGACGATGTTTTTTATTTTTAGGAGGAGGAAAAGTATGCTAGACATTAATTTTATTAGAAATAATCCTGAGTTAGTTAAGGAGAACATTAAAAGAAAATTTCAGGACGATAAATTACCTTTAGTTGATGTAATCATTGAACTAGATAAGGAATACAGAAATTATAAGGCGATGGACGATGAGTTAAGAAGCCAAAGAAATCAATTATCTAAACAAATTGGAGTTTTAATTAGCCAAGGGAAAAAAGAAAAAGCTAAAGAATTAAGAGAGAAAGTTTTAGAAATCGCTAGTCAACTTAAAGAAAACGAACATAAAGAGGAAACCCTTTATGAAAAGGTCAACAAAATTCAAATGATGATTCCTAATATGGTTGCTGATGATGTTCCTTTAGGAAGAAGTGATGAAGAAAATGTTGAAATGGCAAGGTTTGGAGAAGCGAAGATTCCTGCTTATGAAATCCCTTATCATTCAGAAATCATGTCAAGTTTTGATGGATTAGACAAAGAAGCTGCTGGGAGAGTGTCAGGTTCTGGGTTTTATTACTTTATGGGGGATATAGCTAGACTACATTCGGCAGTGTTGGCATATGCTAGAGATTTTATGATAGATAAAGGGTTTGTTTATTGCATTCCTCCATTTATGATTAGAAGTAGTGCAGTAGATGGGGTCATGTCTTTTGCTGAAAAAGAAGGAATGATGTATAAAATTGAAGGCGAAGATTTATACTTAATTGGCACATCAGAACATTCTATGATTGCAAAATTTAAAGATCAAATACTTAAAGAAGAACAACTTCCTATTACTATGACTTCTTATTCTCCTTGTTTTAGAAAAGAGGTAGGTGCTCATGGCATTGAGGAAAGAGGAGTCTATAGAGTTCATCAGTTTGAAAAACAAGAAATGATTGTGTTGTGTAAACCCGAAGATAGTGATGTATGGTATGAAAAAATGTGGAAGTATTCTGTTGAGTTATTACAAACACTAGATATACCTGCAAGACAACTAGTTTGTTGCACAGGTGATTTAGCAGATTTAAAATATAGAAGTTGCGATATTGAAGCTTGGTCTCCAAGACAAGAAAAGTTCTTTGAAGTTTGTTCTTGTTCTAATTTAACAGATGCACAAGCTAGAAGAT
The DNA here is from genome assembly GCA_012799935.1 of Erysipelotrichia bacterium. Taxonomy (GTDB): domain Bacteria; phylum Bacillota_I; class Bacilli_A; order Erysipelotrichales; family Erysipelotrichaceae; genus UBA1783. The sequence continues at coordinate 39,877 of JAAZKG010000071.1, forward strand.
TAGGAATTAGAGTACAGGGCAAAGACGACAAATATTTTGCTCACACCTTGAACAATACCGTGGTTGCTACTCCAAGAATGTTAATTGCATTTTTAGAAAACAATTTAAACGAAGATGGATCAATAACTGTTCCAAAAGCATTACAACCATATATGGGCGGAAAAGAATTAATTGTTCCAAATATATGTAATTGAAATCGAAACAACCTGAAAGGGTTGTTTTTATGTTTCACGTGAAACATAAACAAAAAAATAAAAACGCGAATGAAATTAAAAATGTTGAAAAACAAAGAAAATTTAGTATAATATAGACAATAAAACATTTCGGACTATAATTTGGTCAAAAATAAAAAATAGCAAAGCAAGTTATGCGCGCTCAATTGTTTTGATTTTGTAATGAAAACAATCGAATTTGAAAATTATGTAATCATAAAAAAAGACAATTTGCTTGAAAAAAGAGAAAACCAGTTGATTTTATCAGTAAAAGCTTAGGCTTTATAAATATAAAAAAGATAAGGAGGAAAAAATGAAAAAATATTTAGAGTATTATTAATTGTGATGTTATTAATAACAACAGGATGTAACAAAGAAGGTAACGGAGGGGGAAAACCGGCATTAAAGACCACTGAAATTGGTGATGGTTTAATTAACTCATATCGTTCAACGGGGAAATATTCAAAAGTTGAAAGAGATTACTTACCAAAAGAAATTGCTGATATTGGGTTAGACTATATTGTATATGAACAAGAAAGCGATTTTGGAACTATCAAAGGTTTCACAGTAGTCATTAATGACAAAGATAAAGATGCAATATTAACTTATATGGACAACTTAGCTAATTCAACTTATGAAAACTTAGTAAAAGAAGACGCTGGAATGATTGTTATATACTACAATAATGAAATACCTATTGCAATTTCTGTTGTTATAATGGATTTTTCTGATGAATTTTGCGCAATTATGTATGAATCTATGCCTGCTACTGTAGATGATTTTTATGATTGGAGGTATTAGAAAGTAAGTTCTCAATCATTTCGATTTAAAAAGAGGATTTATGAAAACCGCCTTTAAATAGGTGGTTTTTATATGACAAACAAAGGATAAAAGAAAAACCACTCGATTTATAACTATTTCAAATGCATGTCAAAAATTCAAAGACGCTCAAGAAATGAAGAATGTTTCACGTGAAACATTTTAATGATATAATTATCAGAGAGGGAATAAAATGGTTAAAAAAACATTTAAATACACATTATTGGTAATTTGTGTAGTAATTACGGTTTTCTTTAGTTACAACAAAATAAAAGAGAAAAACGAGTTGAAACATTTTATCAGCGAAATAAGTCTATTAGAAGGATATAGCGAAGAAAAAAATGAAGACTATTTTAATTATTATAAAATACATTCTTCTTATGAAATGGATAGAATTGTAGTTGAGGTTAACGAAAACAACGAAAAAGTATTTTATTATGATAGTTTTATTGATTTGATTAAACAGCCAAATCGAATTGAGTGTATAAAGTACTTTTTTAAGAATAAAGGAGTTTCAATTAACGATGTAATAGTTTTAAGTAAAAAACAATTGTTGGATATGACATATGATGATATATTAGCTGAATACCTTCATTTAGATATGGGTGGGCCAACAATTAGAGAATGTGTTGATTATTCCAAAAAGAATGCTAAAGCAAAAATAGAAGATGTAATAGTTTTAAGCAAAAAACAATTGTTGGACATGATATATGATGATGTTTTGGTTGAATATCTTCATTTAGAGATAGACGGACCAACAATTAGGAAATGTGTTGATTATTCCAAAAAATATAATGAAATAGAAACAAATGATGTAATTTATATAATAAATACAGGTTTAGAAGATGTAGAACCTTCGAAACAGTTTTTAGATTTGATAAATACTGATTTCTTTATGCCTACTAGATTAGAGAGGTACTTGAAACTATATGAAAAAAACAACAACTATACTTCAAGACAAATTGTAGAGATTGTTAATTGTGATGCTGATCAAGAGTTTTATACAAATGTCGGGCTTTCAGATTTATCTAAAGGATTTTTAGTAATTAATAACAAATTTAATTATTTGTCAAGCGATTATGTGCCAGCAAATTTAGTGGTTGTTGATAAAAAATATAGCAGTTATGGTGCTAGGATGGAAAAAAACGCATATGATGCTTTTGTAGAAATGTGTGAAGCAGCAAGAGAAAATCTGTTAGAGATTAAAGTAATAGGAGATAATGGCTATAGAAGTTATAGTTATCAAAAGGAAGTTTATCGCTATTATAAAGGGCTTTATGGTAAAGCGGTAGATACTCGTGTCGCTAGACCAGGCTATAGTGAACACCAGACAGGATTATCTGTAGATATTAGAGTTTCTCCTTTAAAAGGTAATAATACATATACTAAAATGTATGATTGGACAAAAGAACATTGTTGGGAATATGGTTTTATTTGTAGGTATCAAGCAGGGAAAGAACATTTGACTGGATTTTATAAGGAAGATTGGCATTATAGATATGTTGGAAAAGAGGTTGCTTTATTCATTAAAGAGCATGATATAACCTTTGATGAATATTACACATATTTTGTTAAAGGATATTAAACGTTGAAAAAAAGAATTAATTTAGTATAATGTAAGTGGTACAACACATCAGACTTTAATTTGGTCAGGTCAGGAATGAAGCAGCCACGTAAGCGAGATGTGTGTGTACCTTTTCGTTTATAGGAGAGCACAAAATGAAAAAGAAATACTATATGGAGGAAGCTTTAAAAGAGGCTAGAAAAGCATTAGAAAAAAATGAAGTTCCAATTGGAGCTGTTATCGTTTGTAACGGTGAAATAATTGGCAAAGGGCATAATAGTAGAGAAAATGAAAATTCTGTGGTAGGCCATGCAGAAATTAAAGCGATTGAACAAGCATGTAAAAATCTTGGTAGTTGGAAACTAGATGGATGCTCTATTTTCGTTACGATAGAGCCCTGTCCGATGTGTGCAGGAGCAATTATGCAGTCAAGAATAACAAATGTTTATTATGGTGCAGGTGATGAAAAATCTGGTGCTTTTGGATCGGTATTTGATTTAACTACAATTCAAGGGTTTGCTCATTATCCTCATGTTAGAAAACAAATCATGGAAAAAGAATGTTCAGAATTAATGCACTCATTTTTTAAAAACATCAGAGCTAAGCAACAAAAAAACTAGTTATTATAGTATAATATAGGTACAAAAGAGGTAGGTTATGGCATATTTAGCATTATATCGTAAATACAGACCGAAAAATTTTGATGAGGTGTTTGGTCAACAGCATATCGTAGAAACATTGAAAAATGCAATTAAACATAATAAATTAGCACATGCGTATCTTTTTTGTGGCCCAAGAGGAACGGGAAAAACAACGGTAGCAAAAATTTTAGCAAAAATGGTTAACTGTGAATCAGAAAACGAAAGACCGTGTTGTATTTGTGCAAGTTGTATTGATATACAAGAGTCAGCGCATCCAGATGTTGTAGAAATGGATGCTGCTTCAAATAATGGCGTTGATGAAGCTAGAGAGCTTGTAGAGAAAGTTAAGTATGCTCCAATGAGTGGAAAATACAAAGTCTATATTATAGATGAGGTGCATATGATGACAACAGGTGCATTTAATGCATTGCTAAAAACAATTGAAGAACCACCTTCTTTTTGCATATTTGTGCTTGCAACAACAGAACCTCATAAAATTCCATCAACAATCATTTCACGATGCCAACGTTTTGATTTTAAAAAACTTAGTAAAAAGGTAATTCAAATTAATTTGGCACAGATTTGTGAAAAAGAAAAGATTAATTGTTCAAAAGAAGCTATATCTCTAATTGCTGATTTAGCAGATGGAGGAATGAGAGATTCTTTGAGTATCTTAGATCAGTGTATTGCATATGCTCAAGATGACATAAATTTACAAGACGTCAGTGATGTTTACGGAGTAGCAACTACAGCTGATAAAATTGAATTATACCAATTGATATACGAGAAAGAAGTAAAGAAACTAATAGAAAAATTATCGGAAATAGAAACAAATGGCATTGATATAAGAAGATTAACTACTGATTTAATAGATATTGCTAAAGAGACAGTTGTTTATATCTATAGTAAGAATATGGATACTTTGAGTGTGCTAAATGAAGAAAATGTCCAAAAAATGGCATCTATGTTTGATTCAAATACTTTATTAACATATGTTGATTACTTGATAGACACATTATCAAAATATCGAGATGCTACAAGCACATTAACTTATTTAGAGATTTGTCTTTTGAAAATGGTTGAATTTAATGAGAAAGCATTAATCGTTGTTGAAAAAGAAATAGTAACAAAAGAAGAAAATAAACCGGTTGTAATTGAAAAAAAATCTTATAGTGATGAAGAGTATTATCAAATGCTTTTAAAAGCAACTAAAAAAGTCAAAGAGGTGGATGCTAAAATAATAAATGGCATTTTTGCTGACAATTTCTTTGGGAAAGAAAAACAGTTGATAAATTTAATAAAAGAAGCGGAAATTATGGCTTCAAGCAAAACTAATATTATTTTGACAGTTGATAATAGAGCAGATGCGAATTTTATCAACAATAAAGAAAATAATATAATAGTAGAAAATATGATGGAAAAATATCTTCCAAATAGAAAAGACATAGTTTGTATAACTAGAGAAGAAAGAGATTTCTTGATTACGTATTTTAAAAATGAGAGAAGCAAGGTTCAAAAACCAAAAAAAGCAACTCCAAAAAAGAAAGAGGAAACCATTACCCCCGAAGAAAGATTAACTTCTTTATTTGGAAAAGATGGATTTGATATTGTTGGAGAATAATGTATGTACCCAAGCACACTAGAAAAACTAATGGAATATTTAAGAGTTCTGCCTTCGGTGGGACAAAAAACAGCAGAAAGATATGCTATGAGACTTTTAGAGCTTCCTAAAGAAGAGATAGAAGCTTTTGCCAATCAGTTATTATTAGTAAAAGAAAGAATCCACAAATGTGCTATTTGTGGCAATTTAACTGAAAGTGAAAAATGCAAAATTTGTGAAGACCCTTCAAGAGACAAAGAAGTAATCTGTGTTGTGCAACAGACCAAAGATTTAATTGCGATAGAGAAAATGGGATCATATAATGGTGTCTATCATGTGTTGCATGGTGCTATTTCTCCAATTAAAGGTATTTTGCCAGAGGATTTAGATTTTCAAAATTTATTTGATAGAATAAACGAAAACACAAAAGAGATTATTATTGCGACAAATTCTACAATGGAAGGAGATACAACAGCGCTATATATATGTAAGATATTAAAACCTAATACACATCTTACAGTAACAAGATTAGCTTCAGGATTGCCAACAGGCAGTAATCTTGATTATGCAGATGAACTCACATTAATGCATGCTTTCAAAGGTAGAATAAAACAATAAGAGGTGAACTATGGCTGCAATCGCTTATGTTACAGATGAAAAGATGATAGATTACCATCGAGTAAATGGATCAAACTCAATAGTATTCTGGCGTTTGTCAACGAAGAATTTTTCTGATTTTAATATTGGTGATTTGCTATTTTTCTTATCTAGAGACAATACTACAAAAACTAGAAAAGAAAAAGGGTTAGTTGGTTATGGTAGATTTAGGAGTTCTTCATCAATGTCAATTTCAACAATGTGGAGAAAGCACAAAACTAAAACAGGTTATATATCAAAAAAAGATTTATACGAGGCAATTGATAAAAGCAAAAAGACAAAAGAAATGCCGGAAAAAATAAATTGTCTAGTTTTAGATAGAGTGGTGTTTTTTAGAAGTCCAATCTATCTATCTGATCTAGGTTATAAAATTCCAATGAATTTAGAAAGTTTCACTTATTTAGATAAACATGAAGGGCAACAAACCCTAAGAATATTAGAAGAAGCTCAAAAAGTAGGTTTAGATTTATGGAGTTCGATACAAAGTGAAGCAGATGAAAATAGTTTTAATCAGCAGCTTATGCAATATAAGATTGCTACGATAGTAGAGTCGTTGGGAATTGAAGATGAGATTACGAGGAAGTATTACAAAAAAATAGAGAAAAAATATAGCATTGATAATCATCTATGGATAAATAATAAACATATTGGATTTATAAATTTTGGCAAACCAAATATCTTGTTTTATTTGTTTCAAACAAACATTAGAGACAGTATAGTGAATTATTATAAAATGATTGGTCAACTAGTCTGCTTGCTGCTAAACATAGAACAAACAATAAAGGAAAAAATTAAGATTGTAGTAGTTTCTAATAGAGAGTTTAGTGACTCACAAAAAGAAATGTTAAATAAAATAGGGATAAGTTTTTTATATGAAAAAGAATAGTGGCAAACACTACTGTTTTGTTAAAACACATCTTTTATATTTTGAAGCATAAGATTGTACATATTCAATTTCTGCTTTAGACAAAATATCCTTAAATATGCTAAGGCCATCATGGTCTTTTTTAATTTCATATTCAATCTCATAATCAATTAATCCATTATAACAATTAATGTCAAAGCATAATTCTGCTAATTCAGTTTCTACAGTTGCCCTATAAGTGACCAGCTCACCTATTAGATTAAAGGGAGGTAATATATTCATTTTATTAAGAATCAATATTATTTCGCTATCTTCATGAAATTGACCAGTAAACTGTTTTTCGTGTTCTAATATTTGATTATCTAATGTTTCTTTTAAAGTAAAGATTTTTTGATTGTCTTTAATTCTAATTCTGAAAGAATTTTCAGAGTTAAGTGAACCATAATAATAATTATGTTGTTTGACAAACAACAAGGGGCGATATAGTTCACTAAGCTTATCAAATTGTTCTTTATTAACAAGAGTTTTAAATTCTGTTTCTAGTTGATGTTTCATGTGGAATAACACCTCTCAAATATGATACAATAACTTAATAGAGAAGGAAAGAATTCTATGAAAAAGTTTGCTATTGTATCAAAAAATGATGCTGTATCTATAAAAGTCGCTATGACAATTCAAAAACAACTATTAGAAGGAAACATGCAATATGATGAGGAAAATCCTGATATAGTGTGTGTCATTGGAGGCGATGGGACGTTTTTATCAGCGATTCATAAGTATATTTATAGACTAGATGAAACAGCTTTTACTGGCATTCACACTGGGACTCTAGGTTTTTTTGCTGATTTCACACTAAAAGAAATGAAAGAGCTTGTTAGTCATATCTTAACAAAAGAGCCAGAGATAGAAAAAAGATACTTATTAAAAATAAATCTTTCTAATGGCAAAAAGTTTTATGCTGTAAATGAAATGAGAATCGAAAGTTATAAGACAAAGGTAATAGATGTTTTAATAAATGATGAGAAACTAGAAACATTTCATGGTTTAGGAATGTGTGTTTCAACCCAAATAGGGTCAACTGGATACAACAGATCAATATCAGGCGCTATAATTCAACCAGGATTAAATGTGCTACAACTAAAAGAAGTAGGCGGTATTCACCATTCATATTTTAATTCAATGATTAATCCAATAGTTTTATTGGGCTCAACGAAGGTTGATTTTATCAGTGAAGACTTCAGCAATACGAAATTGTGCTTTGATAGATATGATGTGGATTTAAAGGGGAAACTTCAAATAACATGTACACTATCAAACAAATTTGTTAAAATTGCTCATTATAAACCTCAAAGGTGGATAGAAAATATAAAGCAACTATTTTAAAAGAGGGAAGGACAACTAATGAATAATAGATGGTATAGAATTATTGAATCAATTAAATTCGCATTAGGAATGCTATTTATTGGCTTAGTCTTAATGAGAATAGGAAGCATAAAAGCAAACGGTGAGCTTATAAGTCTCATTATTTCAATGTGTGGATATAGCGGTAAGTTAATGGTAGATGCCTTTCCTTTTGTTTTGGCGATAAATTATATTGGTAAAACACATAAGGATGTAATTCCTGTAATTGCAACGATGATTAGTTATGCCTTACTAAATGTTGTAACAATGTTCTTTGCTAAAACATCCTTTAGTGCTACCTACTATAAAGAAATTTTAGGATTATCTTATGAAACCTTAAATCCATCAGGAAATATAATTGTAAAGTCACCTATTAATCTGGGTATTCTTGCTAGTATAATCGTTATCTTTATTGTCAAGGCATCATACAAACTTTCAAGAAAAAGATATAACTATGGTATGTTTGTGTTTGTTGACAATGATATTTGGTTCTTTTTGATGACAATAGTTTTTACTGTTGGAGCTGGTATTATAGTAAGTCATGAGTATGGTTATTTAGTAATGATTTTAAATAGTATTATGAATTGGATTGCGAAAAACCACTCTAATCCAGGAGTTATGTTTGTTTATGGCTTAATAAGGCAGTTTTTAAATGTCTTTGGAATGGAAGAAATTCTGACAAACAACTTTTTGTTTGGTAACCTAGGCGGAAGTTGGACTAATTCAGCTGAAGTTACCATTTTAGGTGATGTTAATATATGGATTGAACAATATAAAGCAAATTCTATATCAATTGGAACAGGAAGATATATAAGTGCAAGTTATATTATTAATATTTTTGCAATACCATCGTTGATAGTATCTTATTACGTTAATGTTTCCGACAAAATAGAAAGAAATAGATCTATAGGTTTGGTTTTGCTAGGAATTATCACTTCTTTATTTGGAGCAGCAACTTTACCAATGGAGTTAGTATTATTATTTACTGCGCCAGTTTTATTGGGAATGCATATAATAATGTGTGCTTTAATTCACCTAGCATGTGGATTAACTAATACCTATTTAGGGTGCGGTGCTTTTGGCAACCCAGGTTTTCTTGCTACTGGAAACATTTATGAATTAATTAAATATTCAAGAGATGTGAATTTGTTTCCAACTGTAAAAAGAATCATTTTAATTGGAATCGTTGTCTTTATTGTATATCAAATATTGGTATTCATTTTCTATAGAGTATTAGCTCATCACTTTTTAGAAAGAGAAAAACAAATTATCGAAGTAAAACAATATATTGAAAACCTTGGCGGAATCTCAAATATTAAGAAAATTACTTCATCAGCAACATCTATTATTGTAGTCTTATATGACAAAGAAAAGATTAATGTTCAAAATATTATTGATGGAAGAGCTTATAAAATAATTGAAAGATACTATGGTTATATAATTAATTATGGTCCAGCAAGCACAGCGTTGTGTAGGAAAATACGTAAAGAAATAAAAAATTATCAAGATTGTTTAGAATATAAAGTTTAAAGAGGTAAAAATAATGACTCAATATACACCAATGATGACGCATTATTTGCAACTCAAAGAAAAATATAGTGATGCATTAGTCTTCTATCGTTTAGGAGACTTTTATGAAATGTTTTTTGAAGATGCAAAAATAGCATCTCATGAGTTAGATTTAGTATTAACAGGAAGAAATGCTGGCGCAACTGAAAGGGTGCCTATGTGTGGAGTTCCTTATCATGCTGTTACAGGATATATTCAAAGGTTAATAAATAAAGGATATAAAGTTGCTATTGTTGAACAATTAGAAGATGCTTCTCAAGCAACAGGATTAGTGAAAAGAGATGTAGTCAGAGTTGTTACTCCAGGTACGATTATGGAAGAGTTGCTTGATGAAAAAAGCAATATCTTTTTAGCGAGTCTTGTGGATTATGGTTACGGTTATGCCTTAGCAATTTGCGAAACTACAACTGGAGAGACAAAGCTAGCTTCAATAAAGCATGACATGCCAACTCTAATTCAAACACTGATAAGTAATGATGTTAAAGAAGTTGTTGTTGACAGTAATTTTAATGGTAAAGCTATAAAAAACTTGGATAGCAGTTATTTTTTAACAGTTTCAGTATGCGATGAATCAATAATAAAAGAAGAATATAAATACTTATGTGAAGAAATAGAAGATGTTCACTTATTAGAAGCTATTGGGAAATTAATCAATTATTTAGAAATCACTCAAAAAAGAAGTATGTCTCATTTAAGAAAATTTAAAGAAATCAATGAAGATGATTTTCTTAAAATGGATTATGCAACGATAACTAATCTTGAATTGATACAACCATCAAGAACAGCCAACAAATCAATCACTTTATGGTCTTTTTTGGACAAAACAAGAAGTGCTTTAGGCTCAAGAACTTTGAAAAAATGGGTTTCAAAACCTTTAAGAAATGAGCAATTATTAAATCAACGTTTGGATTTTATTAATTACCTAAACACCAACTTTTTAAAAAGAGAACAATTAAAAGAAAACTTAAGTGAGCTCTATGATTTAGAAAGAATTGTCGCTAGGGTAGCTTATGGTTCAGCAAATCCAAAAGATTGCATTAGACTAAAAAAATCACTTGAAGTAGTTCCAGAAATCCACTCAATACTAAAAGACAGCAAAATATATCCAGAATATGATGATCTTGATTTGTGTGAAACCAGTTATGATTTGTTATCTAGAAGTTTAAATGATGATGTGCCAGTATATGTTAATGATGGTGGGGTTTTTAAGGATGGATATAATGTGGAATTAGATCATTATAGAGAAATCCAAAGAAATGGTCAAAACTGGTTAGCAACATTAGAGCAAAAAGAAAAAGAAAAAACAGGAATTAAAACTTTAAAAATAGGCTATAACAGAGTTATGGGTTATTATATCGAAATATCAAAAGGAGCATTAAGTCAAATAAAAGAAGAGTGGGGTTATCAAAGAAAACAGACTCTAACTACTGGGGAAAGATTTATTACTGATGAGTTAAAAGAACAAGAAAATATCCTTTTACATGCTCAAGAGAAAGCAATCAAATTAGAAAATGAATTGTTTTTTGATTTGATAGCACAAATAAAAACCAAGTTAGCAAGTATGCAACAATTAGCTATAGCTTTAGGAATTGTTGATGCTAACTATGCGTTGGCAGTAATAAGTAGTAACCACGGCTATGTTAGACCACAGTTTTCTAATGAAGGTATAATGGATGTTAAAAACGGTAGACATCCAATACTTGATTCGTTTAAAGATATGAAATATGTTGCCAACGACATCTATATGGATGATAATATTACAACTCTAATCATTACTGGACCAAATATGGGAGGGAAAAGCACTTATATGAGACAATGTCTGCTCATTGCGATAATGGCTCAAATAGGTTGTTATGTCCCGGCAAAGAGTGCTGTTTTGCCTATCTTTGATCAAATATTTACCAGAATTGGGTCAACCGATGATATTTTATCAGGACAATCAACTTTCATGGTAGAAATGTTAGAAGCAAACAATGCTTTACAAAATGCCACAAAGGATTCGTTAATAGTGTTTGATGAAATTGGAAGAGGTACTTCTACCTATGATGGTATGGCTTTAGCCCAAGCAATGCTGGAATATATTGATGCAGCAATTGGAGCTAAAACATTATTTAGTACCCATTACCATGAATTAACAGCATTAGAAAATAATATGGAACGAGTAAAAAATAAGAATGTGGAAGTTCATGAAGAAGATCAACAAATTACATTTTTGTACAAAGTAAAAGATGGTAAAGCTGATA
>JAAZKG010000072.1 GCA_012799935.1 Erysipelotrichia bacterium
CAGAAGAATGCCCTTGGTATGTAGTTCCTGCAGATAGAAAGTGGTACATGAGATATGTGGTATCAGAAATAGTTGTAAAAACATTAGAAGAAATGAACCCAAATTACCCTATAGTCACAAAAGAAATTCTTGAAAGATTTGAAGGATATAGAACAAAACTCCTTGAAGAATATAATTACGATTTAGATTCAATAAGAATAAATAAAAAAAACCAGTGAAAATTGCCAACAGATTTATCCAATTGGTAATGAGTTTTACTTCGTTATAGCCACTTTTAATGGTTAAGTTTTATTTTGAGAAATCATCAAAGTAACCTTGGACTAATACTACTGGAGTTCCTTTATCTCCAGAGCCACTTGTTAAATCACACAGTGAACCTATTAAGTCAGTTAACTGTCTAGGAGTTGTACCTACAGAAGCCATACTTTTTGAAGATTTATTATCTTTATCTTTGATAGCATTTGATAAAGCTTCTTCTAATTGCTGACCATTTAAATCTTTAAAATCATTATCTGCTAAGTATTTTAATTTAATTTCATTAGGAGTTCCTTTTAAGCCATCAGTGAAAGCTGGAGATACAACAGGATCTGCTAACTCCCAGATTTTTCCTTTCGGATCTTTAAAAGCTCCGTCACCATAAACCATAACTTCTACATGCTTTCCAGTTTTATCTAGTATTTTCTTTTGAATATCTAAAACCAATTCTTTACACTCATTAGGGAATAATTTGATGGTGTTATCACTAGCTTTATTAGAACCTAGCAAGCCATACACACTATTGTATCCAGAACCATTGTTAGAAATTGTTAAAATATCATCTAGTCCATAAATAATGTTAGCATTATTTTCTTTAAGAATGCGCTTAGTTCTAAAGCGACTATGAATGTCACAGACTAAAATATCTTTGGTATAGTTTAAGATTGTTTTGGGATTATTTGCAAAGATAATTTCCGCCTTACAGCCAACACTTTCAATAACATCTTTATAATAGGCAACATAATCTACACCAGTAAAAGGGTGAACATTACAGCCAAATAATTGACGATATTTATCTAAAGTTAAAACATCACTATATGGATTAATTTGTTCTTCATCCAGCTGATCATACGATAATAATTCATTTCCAACTTCATCAGAAGGATAGGATAGCATTAAAGTGATTTTCTTAGCTCCTTTAGCAATTCCCTTTAAGCAAACAGAAAAACGATTCCTACTTAAAATTGGAAAAATTACCCCAATGTGTCCATTAGGATATTTGCTTTTGATATCAGCAGCAATATCATCAACACTAGCATAATTTCCTTGCGCTCTTGCGACAATAGATTCAGTAATAGAGATAATATCTCTATTTTTTATGGTAAAGCCAATACTTTTGCAGGCATCTAAAACACTATCAACAACAATTGTTGATAAATCATCATTTTCTCTAATTATTGGGCATCTTACTCCAATTGAAATTGTTCCCGTTTTTCTTTCCATAGTGATACCCTCCCTGCAAAAATAATATACCTTATTTTCGCTTAAACGACAACAACACAATTTTAAAAATGTTGTCTTTAAATATTTAAAAATGAGCTTAAATAAGCTCATCCTATTAGTAATAAATAAAAGTCATTTACATTAGTATTAGTAGGTCCAGTTATAATTAACTGATCTAACTTTTTTAAGCAGTTATAACTATCATAATTATTTAAATATTCATTGATATTTATCCTCAATGACAAGGCTTTTTGATAGGTATAATTATCTACATATCCACCAGCAGCATCAGTTGGACCATCACTACCATCAGAACCAACACAAACAAGAGTTGTATTATTCAGGTCTTTAAATTTTTCAACACACAATAAAGCAAGATGCTGATTTCTTCCCCCTAAACCAGAACCTTTTACCTCAATAGTAATTTCTCCAGTGAAAATAAAAGCTAGTTTATTAGAAGGGTTTTGATTGTTGAAAGCTAGATCAATTAATTTATCATAAAGAACTTTATAACTATAATTAACATCATCTTCTACAATAGTTGTTGTATATCCTTTTTTTATACAGATATTTTTTAAATTATTTGCCAACATTTTTACCGAACCAATTAAGGTGGTATTTACATTGTCTAGATTATTGATTGTATCATTATTAATGATTGATTCAGGAAGATTCAAGTTATACTTTTTATTTATATTTATTACTTGTTTTTTAAAGGTGGAATCATTAACAGTTGGTCCAGAAGCAATAGAATCTAACTGGTCAGAAACAACATCACTTAAAATGAAATTGTGAACAGTTGCTGGATAACAATGTCTAGCAAATTTACCACCTTTTACATTAGAAAGTCTTTTTCTTATGGTATTAATTTCTTGAATATCAGCATTAGAATTAATTAAATTTTTATTAATTTGTTGAAGGTAGTTTAAATTGACATCAGCATCTTCAAATAAAGCACTTGCACCACCAGATAAAAGAAAAAGAACATCATCATTGACATTTAAGTTTTTAGTTATTTCTAAAACTCTTTTTGTAGCGATTAAACTATTTTCATCAACAATAGGATGACCAGCTTCATATATTTCAAAATCTTGGATGATGCCATTACTATGGTTATATTTAGTAATGATAATTCCCTTATCAATTTTTTTATTAACTATTTCAGTAACTGTTTTAGCCATAAGCCAACTAGCTTTGCCCACAGCTATAACAAAGAGTCTACCATCATTAAAAGAAATATACTTTAAATATTTTCTTAAAGCTATGTCAGGTTTACTTTGATTAATGCTATAATCAATTATTTTGTAGATATCTTGGTTCATATTTCAATTATAAATCAACAATAGTGAAATAACAAAAAGTATAGATTTTTATATTTTTAACCTTTAAAATAAAAGTGTTGGTATAATTAAATTATCTAAATTATAATTTCTGGAGGAAAAAAATGGATAGATTAAAAGAACTTAATGAAGCTAAAGTAGCAGCAGCAGAAGTAATTGCAAGAATTGACAATGCTATATCATCTTTGGGTAGTGCATCATCTTGGGGAATACTTGATATATTCGGTGGCGGACTTATTTCAAGTGCCATAAAAAGAGAAAAAATTAGCAGTGCCAATGATGATATTAGAGAAATAACTTCTTCGCTAAAGGCTTTAAATAAAGAATTAGAAGATGTAAATATGCATCTGCCTGAAGAAATAAGCAATAGTGTATCTGATGAAGTTTTTGATATTTGGTTTGACAACATTTTTACCGATATCAGAGTACAAGGTGAAATAACAGACTCGCTTAATAATTTAAGAGATTTTAGAAAATCTGTGGTTGAAATAATTAAC
>JAAZKG010000073.1 GCA_012799935.1 Erysipelotrichia bacterium
CCAATTCCAGCTCGCACAATAGGAGAAAACATTTTTCTTGGACGTTATCCAATTAAAAAGCTTTTTGGAATAATTCCAGTTGTTGATCATGACAAAATGTATGCTGACACAGAGGCACTTTTAAAAAAAGTTCGTATGAAATTTAACCCTAGACAGATGTTGGGTGAATTAAGTATTTCTCAAATTCAGTCAGTAGAAATTGCGAAAGCTATTTCTGCCAATTGTAAGGTAATGATTTTGGATGAACCAACCTCTTCTTTAACTCATAATGAAGTGGAGGCATTATTTCAAATTATTGAAGATTTAAAGAAAAATGATGTAGCAATTGTTTATATTTCTCATAAAATTGATGAAATTTTAAGGATATCAGATGAAGTTACGATTATGCGTGATGGAAAATATATTGGCACATGGGATGCCAAAGATCTCACTAATGAGTTTATTATTGCCAAGATGGTAGGTCGTGAACTGACAAACTTATATCCTAAAAGAGAAAATGTACCAGGAGAGGTCGTTTTTGAAGTTGAAAACTTTACCTCAATCAATCCTCACAGTTTTCGCAATGTTTCATTTAATTTAAGAAAAGGCGAAATTTTAGGTGTAGCTGGCTTAGTCGGTGCTCAAAGAACTGAGTTAATGGAAGGTTTATTTGGTATTCGTTCTCATGCTAGTGGAACTATTAAATATCTTGGAAAAGAAATGAAAATTAATCGACCTAAGGATGCTATTGACAGTGGCATTGCAATGCTAACAGAAGATAGACGTAATACAGGCATCTTAGGTGTATTAAGTGTTGCTGACAACATTTCAATTGCTTCATTAAATCAATATTTAGATTATGGAATAGCTATCAATGATAAAAAAATTGAGTCATTGGTTAAAGAAAATATTGAAAAAATGGATATCAAAACTCCATCTAGTAAGACTTTAATTAAATCTCTTTCTGGTGGCAATCAACAAAAGGTATTAATTGGACGTTGGTTAGCTAATAATCCTGATGTTTTAATTTTAGATGAACCTACTAGAGGAATAGATGTAGGGGCAAAATATGAAATATATACCATTATTGCTGATTTAGCGAAACAGGGAAAAAGTATTATCATGATTTCAAGTGAAATGCCTGAGTTAATAGGTATGGCAGATAGAATAATGGTTATGTGTGATGGAAGAGTTACAGGCTTTATCGACGGAAAAGATGCAACTCAAGAAGATATTATGGAACTTGCAACAAAGTTCCAGTAGGGGGATATGATAATGGAAAAGAAAAAATCAATTTTTCAAAGAATATTAGAATACTTAAAAGGTAATCCAATTGTTGTTATTTTGACTGTTGTAAGTTTAGTCGTTGGTTTAACAGTTAAAAACTTCTTCTCGTTTTATAACTTAAATAACCTAGCTTCAAATACTGGTGTCCGCTTTATAATTGCTTTAGGAATTTCTGGCTGTTTGATTATTAAAGGAACTGATTTATCAGCTGGTAGAATAGTAGGTATAGCTTCTTGTATTACAGCAGTATTAGTGCAACGTGCTGATTATGCTTCAAAAATGTATCCGCAAATACCAGAAATGAATATGTGGCTAGTATTAGTTATCGTGTTAATTGTTGGTACACTGATTGGTTTAATAAATGGTTTAATTATTGCTTTATTAAATGTTCCACCATTTATCGCAACCTTAGGTACTCAAACGATAGTTTATGGATGTGCACTTATATTCACTAACTCTCAACCAGTTGGTGGTTATCAAAAAGTTTTTAGTGAAACACTAAGTGCCAAACTCTTTCCGATAGGCCCCTATCCTGGTATACCAGTTTACGTTTTGTTTGCAATATTTTTTGGCTTGATATTTGCCTTTCTATATAAGAAAACGACTTATGGTAAGTATATGTATGCTATTGGTGGCAATGAAGTTGCTGCTGAGGTGTCAGGTGTTAATACCAAGAAAAGCAAGATTTTAATCTTTACTTTAGCTGGATTTATGTATGCTTTTGCTGGTTATTTACTAGCAGCTAAGTCAGGTGGAGCAAATGCTGGTTTAGGACAAGGTTATGAATTAGAAGCGATTGCAGGATGTACAATCGGTGGAGTTTCTACTACTGGTGGTATTGGAACGATTAGTGGAATCTTAATTGGTGTATTGGTTTTCGAATTATTAAAGATTGTTTTACAGTTTTTAGGTGTTAACCCATATTTTAACTTTATTGTTCAAGGTTTAGTAATTGTTACAGCTGTCGCAATTGATATTCGTAAATATGTAGCTAGAAAATAATGAAAAAAGAAAAATCAGCTTGGCAAAAAGTTAAAGAAGCACAATATGACAAATTGAATGTTACAGTTAAACAATTAGATATTATTATCGCACTTGGAATAACTGGGCTGATAATCGTGTTTATTTTAATTGTTTTGGATGCATTAAATATTATTGGATAAAACAAAAAGAGCCGTGGCTCTTTTTTAGTTTAAATCAGATTCAACGGTAATTTGTTCATTAGTTATTGGATGAACAAAACTTAACTTGTAAGAGTGTAGCATTAACCTATCATGTTTCTTGCCACAGTAAATTGTATCACCGATAATCGGATGGCCAATAGCTTGTAGATGAACTCTTATTTGATGGGTTCTGCCTGTTTTTAGACTACATTCAATTAATGTGGTATCTTTTTGTTGTTTAATTGGTTTGATAATAGTTGTAGCATCTTTACCACTGTTAGAAATGCGATATTTATTATTGATATGTCTATCTTTTCCGATTTTCTTATTTATTATCATTTCTTTATCAATGATACCTGTTACTAAGGCTAAATAATTTCTGTTTATTAAATTATTGGCGATACAATAGTCAAAATAAGCTATTAGATATGATTGTTTACAATATAATATACATCCACTAGTTTCTTTATCTAATCTGTGGACATGTAAGATGCGATGCTTTTGACTAGTTGACTGATAATAACCAGCGATTAAGTTGTCTAGAGTTAAAGTATCTTTATTTCCATCATCATGAATGATAATTCCAATTGGTTTATCAACAACTAATACAAAATCATCTTCATAAAGTATCTTTATATCTTGAACGATTGGAGTTTTATCAATTTCTTCATCTTTAATAACATCTATTTCTAAAACATCATTTTTATGTAAAACTATGTCAGATATCACAATATCATCATTGACCTTAAGTCTTTTTTCCATCTTTAAAAGATGGATATCTTTTTTGGAAAACATCAGTTGTTTTAAGCAGTCATTTAAATTTATAGATTTTTCAATAACTCTTTTCATTTTCATGTTCATATTATAGAATATATTTCGTAAAGTGTGGTATTATTTTGTTATGAACTTGAAAAAGAAGATTAAGATAAAATACAAGATTATTATTGGTCTATTAGCTATTATATTTGTTATTAGCACTTCTTTTGTAGTGTTTTATTATGTTGATTCATTCAAATCAAAAAAAGAAATTTCTGGTTTAATAGAGCAAATTGATAGAGGAGAAACAATTTTAATTCCTAATGACAATATTGAAGAACAGGAAAAAGCTTTAGCAGAGATTGAAAAAAGAAAGCTAGAATCATATCAAAAATTATATGAACAGAACAATGATTTGGTTGGATGGATTCAGATAGAAGATACTACCATTGATTTTCCAGTAATGCAGAAAAAAAGTGTAAGGAATTATTATTTATATAAAAACTTTGAGAAAAAGTATTCAAAAGGAGGACTCCCATTTGTTCAGGAAGATTGTGATGTCTTTATTCCTACTGATAATGTAATAATCCATGGTCATAATCTAAGTGAAGGTTCAATGTTTGCAGCGCTATTAAAATATAAAGATAAAGAATTTTATAGTGAGCATTCAATTATTAATTTTGATACGATTGAAGAATGTCATCAGTATAAAATCATAGCAGTTTTCACTGTAGCTGTTAATACTGGGGAGGATAAGTTTCCTTTCTATAATTTTATTGATGCTTCAAATACAAAAGAATTTGATGACTATATAAAATCTTGTAAGAAGTATTCTCGTTATGATACTGGAGTTACAGCTGAGTATGGTGATAAACTAATTACCTTAGTTACATGCGATTTTTCAATTAAAAGCGGACGATTAGTAATAGTGGCTAAAAGAATAAAATAAAAGAAACTGCGAAGTTTCTTTTCAAATTAGTAAGATAAATAGAGTAAATAAAATAACAGAAAAAAGCATGCAGCTTAGAAAAAATAAATATTTTTTTATTTGCTTTTCAATTTCTTTATCATCTTTTTCAATACTGTCAGCAAGATTCTGTTTATATTTTTTATTTAATAATAAAGAAACAATCGCAAATAAGATTGAAAAAACAATACCGATTATTCTAACAGTTTGGCTCATGGACATCTCCTTTTATCTTCGAATATAATTTTATTATAGTAAATTAAAACCTAAAATCATACATTTAAGTCATTTAACGCGAAATTAAAAAGTTAATTCCGTTTTTTAAAAAAGCCTTTAAATTATTGAACTTATTTCCGATTAAGTATTTTTAACTGGAAATAAGTTTTTAAATTTAACCTAAAAATGGCAAAAAAACCACTA
>JAAZKG010000074.1 GCA_012799935.1 Erysipelotrichia bacterium
AGCGATAAGCTTAAAAATAAGGTACAATTAAATCGGATATTATTTTTGGGGAGATTTATATGAAAAAATTATTTAAGATGTTGAACAATTCCAAAGTCTTCAGAGATTTAGACCAACAGGAATTTTCCTGGGTTTTATACGATGTAGGAAATTCAGCTTTTACCATGCTGGCTTGTTCTTTGATACCAATCTGGTTTAAATCAATTGCTATTGGAACAGGTCCTGGTCAAATTACTTCTGATGCTGCTACTGGTATGTGGGCCCTTGGAACTTCTGTTGTTACAGTTATTGTTGCTTTAATTGGTCCAGTTTTTGGTGCTTTAGCGGATAAAAAAGATATGAAGAAAATCTTTTTCACCACTTCAGTAGCTATTGGCGTTTGTGGTTGTATTATTAACGGCTTTGCCACTAGTTGGGTTTTATTTTTAATCATTTATATTTTAACTAAAGTTGCTTATAGTGCTTCATTGACATTTTATGATTCAATGTTAAATGATGTTACAACCGAAGAAAGAATGGATGAAGTTTCTTCTTATGGTTATGCTTGGGGTTATATTGGCTCATGTATTCCGTTTTTAATTGCTTTAATTGCCTATATCTTAGGTCCTGATATGGTAGGCATTTTATCTAGTGGAGTTAGCAAATTTATTGGTTTTGCCATTACCGCTATCTGGTGGATGCTGGTTACTCTGCCATTAATCAAAGTTTATCATCAAAGAAACTATGTAGAAACCGAAGATAATAAAGTATCTTATGCCTTTGTTAAAATTTATAATACTTGGAAAACTATCTTTACTGAAGATAAAAAAGTCTTATACTTCTTAATTGCTTTCTTCTTGTATATTGATGGAGTTGGAACCATTATTGATAATGCCATTAACATTGGTACCGACTTAGGATTAGATACTGTTGGACAGGTTGTATTTTTACTTTTAACCCAAGTTGTTGCCTGGATTGGCTCACTAGTGTTTGCTAAGTTAAGTAAAACACAGGATACTGTTAAACTAATTTTAATCTGTATTGCTGGCTACTTTGCAATTTGTGTTTATGCTCTTTCACTTCAACACTTATGGCAATTTGGTATCATGGCTTTTGGCATTGGATGTTTTCAAGGATCAATTCAATCACTTTCAAGAAGTTATTATTCAAAAATTATTCCTGCTGAAAACTCAGGAGAATATTTCGGTATCTATGATATCTTCTCTAAAGGAGCATCATTTATCGGTTCAGCAGTTATCGCTGCTGTTAAATTTGCTGGTGGTACCATCAATGTGGCAGTAAGTTTATTAACCATCTTCTTTGCCTTAGGATTTGTCTTCTTAAAAATGGCTGATAAACAACCTAACCAAAACGCTTAAAAAGCGATAAAATATTATTACCTATAACAAAAGAAAGATATAGCGAAAATTTGCTATATCTTTTTATTTACCACATACTTATCATCTAGATAATCAATTTCCAATACTGCATCTCTTTCAATATTATCTTCAATTATCTTATAAGCCAGTACTGTTTCGA
>JAAZKG010000075.1 GCA_012799935.1 Erysipelotrichia bacterium
CTCATCCATTGATACAACCATCACTGGAAGACTATGATTTTCATTTATAACATAACTAGAAGTAACAGTAATGGAAGGCATCTGTCCCTCATTAAAAGACTTAAATTTCAGTACTGTTGTTTTATTTAAAGTAATGGGTTCTTTATATACTCTACTTGAAGTTGTAGGTACACTGCCATCAGTAGTGTAATAAATTGCTCCTTCTCCCTGTAATAACACCTCCAATGAAGAAATGTCATTATATACTCCTGCTTCTGTTAAAACAACAGGAGAAACAGAAATTGATCTGATTCCACTACCATTTTCTGCTCCAGGAGTTGGATTTTTCAAATAATAGTAACCAACTGTATCACATCTTCCATAACTATAACCATATGGTACTTCCGCTATAAACATACAGTCAATTACCTTATTACCCTTTGATAAGAAGATTCCTTCTATATCTGATAATTTAAAATTACTATGATAATATTTACTGTTAGATAGTGATGTTTCTCCACTGCACATAATAATGTGATACTGATTAGGCTTTAATACTACCTCTGGTAAATTATACGATTGTAATTGATTACTATTAGTACTTAAATAGTAGTCACTCAATAAAATATCACTATCAGAATTATTATAAAGCTCAAGCCAGTCATAAAACTGATATCCATTTTGAGCTAAATACTCCTTATTTCTATTCATTGCTTCATTAATAATCAATCCCTTATTAGCTTTTAAATAGTCATTTTGAAACTCTTCAATTCCTACACTATCATTTGGCTGATTATATGACACTGTTGGACGATGAACATAAAAATCATCGATTCTTGTCAAAGCATAACCATTGGCTAAATTTTTATATTCCAAATTTTGGACAATCTTACCATTTTTACTTAAAACAATACTTCCATTTTTATTTTTAAATGTAAATCCTAAATAGTCTGTTCCTAGTAAGGTACTGTCACCTGTATATAACACATATAATTCATTCGGCTTTAAAATGATATCTTCAAATCTATATCTAAATGGACTATATATATCATTGCCTAAATTATAATCCTTTAAACTAACTGGATGATCTGAAATGTTAATCAGTTCAATAAAACCATCCATTCTTCCATATTCATTGATAAAGTTTCCATTGTTTTTTACTAAAACTTCATTAACCACTATTTCACTTGACTCTTCACTCATTAACGAGGCTAAATAAGCATTTAAACCCTGCATTGAATTTTCATGATTTGGCGTTCCATAATTGGCAATAAACCAACTTCCATCAGCTTTTCTATTCATTGTCTGATTCTTAGCTAAAGAAACTGTTTCCACAGCATCTACTACTTTCCCACCTTTATTTACTAATATCAGATATTCTTTCCCTGCTGCTCTTAATTTAAAGTTAGCATTCAATCCTTCTTCATCTTTACCTGTTAAAGCCACAACTAAATAACTGTCAGGTTCAATAATTACCTCATCAAAAACCCATTTAACCCTATCTTTTCTATCACTTAATCCATAACCTGTTAAATCAATCGCTTTATCTGTACCATTATATAATTCAACATAATCTGTAACCAAGTTATTACTGTTGACATATATACCACCATTATTTGACATGACTTCACTGATTACTAACTTACCAAAAACTTCTTGTGAAGTTTCAGGTAATTCGGAAATTATTATTCTGTCATCAAAATCTGGCTTTTGAAAGACCCATGATAAAAGAGCCACCACAATGATGGCAACAGCTGTTATTGAAATAAATAAAACATCTA
>JAAZKG010000076.1 GCA_012799935.1 Erysipelotrichia bacterium
ATTCATCTTTAATGGTAAATTCTTTTAAAATTGTTTCATGTCTATTATCTCTGGCAACATAAAGCCATCTCAAAGCGAGATTTTTATGAATATATTTAGCATTTAAAGTGGTCAGTAAAACTTTCATTTTTCTATCCTTTTAACACTTAAATCATAACATAACCCTTTTAAATTAGTTTAAAAAAGACGATTAGAAACGTCATTTTCTTTAATCGCCCATAAAATCTTACATATCCATTTAAAAAATATTTTACAAGTTAATCAAAAGTAAACATCATTTCAGCTACTTGTTTAGTTATTTGTTTTAAATTAGAGTCAACTTCTACTAAAAAACCTGCGAAATCATCGATTTCTTTAACTATTAATTTGCTATTAAGTTTATATTTAATTTATCTAATAATTGTAATAAGTCTTTTTGATTAATTACTCTTTTTAATACGAATTTTTCATTAATCTTCATATCAATTAATGGTTTAATGACTATTTTTTCAAACCTTCCAAATAAATCAGGAATCGGATTTCCACAGAAACAATATTTCGGTTGCCCTAAATAATCATATAAACTTTCAATAACTCTACTAAAACTGCCGTGTTCTAATTCACAGGTATCATCATGTAAATCAGTCCAAGAGTAATTAAATTTTTCATAAAGAATGCTATTTCAACATTACTCTTTAATTAAAAATTGATCTATATTTATAATTTCCAAAATCTCATAACTTCTTCATAAAAATAATCCGGAAACATCATTACTAATTCTGCATGTTCTAATCCCTTAAATTTTTTAAATATAACTTGAGGAAATATTTTCTTAACATATTCAATATCCTTCTTTCTTTTTTTCGCTTCTTTTTCTCCAAACCAATATTCTATTGCTGTGTCAATTTTTAATACTTTGTTAGGAATTGAATAATTATTAGTTGACCAAAAAACATTATAGATAGTTTTATTAGAATAATGATTTTTACCAAAATTAAATAATTTTTGATAATGTTGCTCAGGGTCTTCTCCTTTTGGTGTCCAACGTTGAGGTGGCATAACAAGTTTCATGAACTTTAAAGACTTGAAAGCTATTTTTACCAATAAAAAATCCTTTAGTGCTATCAAACGACAAATAAACTTTGGATAAGAATAAGGCGTTATACCAGCATCTATAATTGCTTTTTTTACGGGTATAAATTGATGCGCTAACATATAGATTACACTGGAACCACCCATAGAAACTCCATAGACTAGATCTAACTTTTTAATACCTTCATCTTTTAGAAACGAAACCGCTTGTTTTACATTATTTTCAATTGAAATAAAATCTGTTTTCATTTCATCATGACCATCTGAAATAAAAAGAAACACCCTAAATTCTTCTGACAATTTCTTTGCTGCTCTTTCAAAAACCCACCATGGTTCAGCTGTACACTGAAACATTAATAAACTTTTTTGTTTTTTTTCACCAAACGTATATACTTTCATATTATTACTTCTCCTTTATTCAGTTTATTAAACTTTTTGCATTATTTAATTAATCTACTAAAACTCATTCCCGTTTATCAACATATTCATCAAACTATCAAATAATCAATTAACTGAAAAGTGTGAAAACAAATATTAGAACTTTTAGCATCTATAATAATCTTGCATATAGGCTTTTTAATTACCCCTTACTTTTTTAACAATATAATTTTAAATTCTTTTTATCATTTCTTTTGTTAATAACATTAATCCCTTTTTATTCTTGTTAAGATACAAATTAGGTTCAATTTGTTCTAGCTCTAAAAGATGAATATTATTATTTTCCCCCTTTAAATAATCAACTCGCATATATAAAGGCATTTGTTCCAATTTACTAAGCAATAAGTTTATAAATTTTTGTTCTTGTAAGGTAATATCAACTGGAATGTATTTCCCCCCATGATGAGTATGTACCAAAAAACCACCACTCTTTGGTGTTTTTTTCATCGTAAAAGTGATCTCACCAGCAATAATTACACTTGAACGCTCCCCATATTGTTCGACACTCTTTTGATATTGTTGAACCATAGCTATTTTTCCTTTTTCTACTATAGCTCTACACGAATCAATAATATCTTGTTTATTATCAATATTGTGTAAACTGGTATCTCTGCCACTAGCACTAACTGTTGGTTTAACAATTACTTGACTCCAATTATCGAGAAGTTTAATATCTTCTAAATTATTTACTATTATTGTAGGGACAATAGGAACTCCTTTTTTTTGTAAATCTAGCAAATATCTTTTATCTGTATTGACGCTTATAATCTCATAAGAATTAAACAAAGTGGTTTGCTTACTGATTTCTCGCATTCTATTTAAAAACTCTTTCAATCTTTTATCATAGTCCCAACAAGATCTAATTATCGCACCATCATATTTACTATAATCAACTGTATTATCATCCCAAAAAACTATTTCAGAGTCATGACCCATTTTTTTAAAAGTATTATTTAATAAAATATCATCCCCATGTGTTAATAAATGATTAATTTTTCTTTCAACTAATATCGCAATTTTCTTTTTTGTATTATTCATTTTCAAATCCTTTTTCCCTTCAATCTAATAACATTTTTTCCACAAAAAGTGAACTTAAACTCATAGCTACTGCTACAATCAATAGCAGTATCGTTTCCTTCCTCAATACTCAACCAATATTCGCTTGTGACAAAGCCAATATATCATCGATACAAACATAAACCATAGCCAACTCTCTTTTCCATTCCTTCTTTTAATATTATTTTTTTAATTCTGTTTTTTATACTTTTCTCATAAGTCACTTTTAGAATTTACTAATCAATTCCTTTTAATGCTTCAACCATATCGATATTTTTATTTTTTCTAGCTACCATAAAACTTACAAATAAAGACATACCCATAATTATCAAGATACAAATCAAGTATGTCGCTACATTTAATACCATTGTCATTTCATATTCTGATGCTAAAGAAATAACTAAATAATCTAAAATAATGACTCCTAGCGGAATGCCTAAAACAATACCAATTATTGTTATCCCTATATTTTGCCCAACTAATAATTGAGCTATCTGTTTGTCTTTAAAACCAACTACTTTAAGAGTAGCCATTTCTTTATATCTTTCGGTATAACTCATTATGCCTAAGTTATATAAAACTACTATTCCTAAAATAATGGCTATAATGATTAAGATAGTAATTATCAAGTTCATGATTTCTAAAAACCTATCAAATGTATCTATTAAAGCTTGCTTAGATTGAACATTTAAAATTGAATCTTCTAAAAATATCTCATTACTGACTGTTTCAGTATAAATTGTATCAATACTATAAGGTAAATTAAGCTTACCAGCATACTTGGAGGTAATTACAACACTTTCCGAAAGAGAACGGATGATTCCATTTATTTTTAACATGTAGGTTTTATCACTGCCATAAAGCGTTATAGAAAAACTGTCTCCAACTTCTAAATCGAACTCTTTGGCAATACGAAGAGAAATATAAGCTCCATTATCCTTTAATTCTTCAAATCTATTATCAATATTATTAAAACGAACATAATTGTTTTCTAAATTATAAATATCAATAGAAATAGCTTTATCTTCAATTTGTCCATGAATAGAAGCACTACTGTCACCATTATATTTTTCAATTAAATTATTTATATTATCCTGTGAAACGCTTTTAACTAAATTTATTTTTGAATTATATAACATTGCTTTATTGTAGTTTAACTCTAAAAATGCATCCATAGTATCATTTATTCCTAAAGAAGCAATAACAATTCCTGCACAACCTATAACACCAACAATACTCATAAAAGTTCTAGACTTATGTCTTAAACTGTCACGAATATTCCATTTAGCTCCAAAACCTAATTTATCCCAAAAGTCAATATCTTCAAAAAATACCTTTTTGATGTTTTTAGGGGTATAAGGCCTTAAAGTTTCTGCTGCTGGAGTCTTTAACATTTTATAAACCGATAAATAACCGATTAACGTTAAAGATAAAACCATAACAATTAATAAAACAATGCAAAAATCTGGCATATACAGTTTAAAATCTGGGACATCTAAATAAACCATCATTGCTCCACTTGGTTTTAGAATAAATGAAGCAATTATATGTCCCAAACCTAAGCCAAAAACTGCTCCAATTATGGCTACCATAAAAGAATAAAAAGTATAATGTAAAACAATCCTTCTATCTTTAAAACCTAAAGCTTTTAAAGTGCCAATTTGGCTTTTTTCTTTAACTACTAATCTATGCATAGTCGTAACCATCGTTAAACTAGCCACAAATAAAAATATTGCTGGCAATATTGAGCCCATTGTTTTCCCTTCTTTTATTTCTCCTTTACAGCCAGCGTAAGAAACATTTTCATCTTTTGAAAGAATGATTAAAGTCTTACCGAAAACCTTTTTAACAATATCTTTAAACTGACTTTTATCAAGTGAGGATAGAACATTTATTTGCGGATAATATTCAAATCCTAAGGTATCAAAACACATTTTAGGCGAAATATAGCCATAACCATGAGTTGAATAATCTGGCATTAATTGGGTTTCATCGCGCACATTGACCAAATATTCACCAGCATGTATCAATCCTTTTACTATTAGTTTAAATTCAACATTTTCATATATTAAGGTTATTTTATCACCGACTGAAACATTATTTGCTTTGGCATAACTTTTAGAAAGCCAAATACCATCTATACTTTCCTTGTTATATTTTTCGCCATCTACCACAATAAAACCCGATATATCTTCATTTTCATTTATCGCTAAAGTAATAGTTTTTCCATTTTTATATTTTACATCGGTATCGATAGCTAAAAAACGACTAGCTCTTTTCACTTCTTTGTTTTCGGTTATTTTTATTAAATCATCTTCAGTAAAACCAAATTCGTTATAGATGCGATAATCTGCAAAGTTAGTAACTTCAAAATGGTTTTCTACATTTTCTTTAATGCTATACCACTCAACATTGAACCCCAAAAAAATACCTATTCCTAAAGAAATCATAATTATCATAGAAATAAATTGGGTTTTGTACATTAAAACTGTTCGCCATATTTTTTTAAATAACATCTTACCACTCCACTTCATCAGCACTTAAAGGCACTTGTTCTTTAAATGAGGTAATTTTACCATTTCTTACCTTAACAACTATATCTGCTAATTTAGCAATGTTTTGATTGTGTGTAACTATCACAATGGTCTTGTTGTAGGTTTTAGCCATTTTTAATAATAGTTTTAAAATAAGAACACCCGTTTCAGAATCTAGCGCTCCTGTTGGTTCATCACAAAGTAATATCTTAGGATTTTTCGCTATTGCTCGAGCTATTGAAACACGTTGTTGTTCTCCACCTGATAGTTCACTTGGAAACTTATTCATATGCTCTAAAAGACCAACTTCTTTTAATACTTCTTGGGCTAAGAAAGGTTTATCAACCACCTCATTTATCAACATGATATTTTCTTTAACTGTTAAAGTTGGTATTAAATTATACGATTGAAAAATAAATCCCACTGTAGCTGCTCGATATTCTGCTAACTCATCATTGGATAGTTTAGCAATATCTTTGCCTTGATAAATGATTTTGCCACTACTTGGACTATCTAGTCCCCCTAATAAATTGAGTAAAGTACTTTTACCAGCTCCAGAGGGTCCTAATATTACGATAAATTTGCCTTCTTCTAATGAAAAACTAACCTCATCTAAAGCTTTTAAAATATTATTACCATTGGTATAAATCTTACTGACATTTTCAAATTCAATTATTTTCATTTTATTTCACCCTTATTTTCTATTTTTTGGTTTTGCTTTTTCCATAGTTTATAAAATAAACCTTGTTTACTCATTAAATTATCAAAATTACCTTCTTCAACAACTTTTCCTTGCTCTAAAACAACAATCTTATCAGCATCAGCTACCGTTCTTAAACGATGTGCAATAACAATTACCGTTTTATCCTTAATTAAATTTAATAAAGCTTCTTGAAAAGCTGCTTCATTTTCAGCATCCATACTTGCTGAAGCTTCATCTAAAATAATAATCGGAGCATCTTTTAATATAGCTCGAGCTATTGATAATCTTTGTCTTTCTCCTCCTGAAAGTAGTCTACCATCTTCGCCAATAACGGTTTGATATTTATCTGGTAGTTCTTCAATAAATTCATCCGCCACAGCAATTTTACAAGCTTGTATTACTTCTTCATCAGTAGCTATAGGATTACCGATTCGAACATTTTCTAAAATAGTGTTATTAAATAAAACGACATCCTGAAAAACCATAGAATAATATTTGTACAAATGTTCAGGATCTATCTTGGAAATATCATGATTTCCTAAAGTTATTTTTCCCTTTTGCGGATCCCAAAATCTAATAGCTAGTTTAGCCAAACTAGACTTGCCAGAACCTGAAGGCCCTACTAAAGCGGTAACTTGTCCTTGCTTAATAGTTAAGTTAATATTTTCCAAGATATAATTGTTATTCTCATAAGCAAAAGCTACATTTTCAAATTTTATATCAAAATTATCTATCTCAAATGCTGCTCCATCCATTGTTAGCATCGAATTTATTTCTTTCATCCTAGATATTGGAACTTCCATCATAATTAGTTGCATTATCGAAGGAATAATCGCTCTAATAGGTTCATATATAACAAAAGCAATAATTATCATTGGCACAAATGTGCTTAACTTAATTAATCCTTTTAAATATGCTTGAAGCAAAATATAAGTAGAAGTTAAACTACCTAAAGTTAAGATGCTATTTAAAGGAGCCATTAGAGCTCCCATACCAGCTTCACTTTTAGTGTGAGCTTTAAGTTCTTTATCTAACTCTTTTTTAAAATCATCTGATATTACATTTTTAATCTTATAAGCTTTAATATCTAAAATATTATCTAAACCTTCCTGGATTTTATCAGCCACCACTCTTTTTTGATTAGAATGTATCCACTCATTTTCCAAAAGCTTTTGCTTGGCTATTTTTATTATTAAAGCCACCACAACTACTGGCCAATACATAGCAATTGCTAGTTTAAAATTAAAAATAAGATAACCAATGAAAATCAGACTTACTGAGATAAAAGAACCTAAAAACTGTGGTATGGAATGAGAATAGGCTTCTTCAATAATTGTTACATCTCCCAAAATATTAGCAGTCAAATCAGAAATATCTTTCTTTTCAAAAAATGATAGAGGTAGCTTTCTAATTCTTTCAGCAACTTCAACTCTAATTCTGGTAGATTCTTTGTAAGTGTTATAAAAGGCTGCATTATACTGAAACTTATGAACTATATACTGTAAAATACAAATTACAACTAATGATATTAAATAAAAACTTAAAGAATATCGATTCAAAGTTTTAAAAAGGTATATTTCTATTGATTGAACAATAAATAAAGTGGCAGAGAAAAAAGGTAAAATTCTGCTTAAATTAAGAAAAGTTGAAAATAAAGTCGCTTTAAGAATATTTTTCGCTCCATTTTTCGATAACAAAAATTTAGATTGTAAATAATTAAACATTTTTTACCCTCCATTTTACTGTTTTTTGATATTCTTGATAGAGTTTCTTATACTTCTCACATTCATTAATTAAGACTTCATGAGGACCACTGCTAATAATTTTGCCATCATCTAGCATGATGATTTCATCAAAAGATTTTACTGAGTTAAGACGATGTAAAATCATAATAGTTGTCTTATCTTGTTTTAATTTATTTATTGCCTCCAAAATTTCATGTTCATTATCCACATCGATAAAAGCTAAAGCTTCATCTAGTAGTAAAATAGGATAATCCTTTAAAAAAGTTCTCGCTAAAACAATTCTTTGAATTTCTCCACCAGAAAAATATGTCCCCTGAGAGCCATAATTGGTAAAAATACCTTTTTCTAAATTATCTATTATTTCCAAACCATTAGCTTTTTCTAATGCTTTTTTAACATCATCTTCTGTTTTAGTTGAATCGTACATTCTAATATTTTCAAAAACTGTATCTTTTAATAGTTTTTGTTTTTGAAAAACAATACTTATTTTTTCAAAGATTTCGTTTTCACTTAAGCTTTTAACATTTACACCATCTAGATAAATACTGCCCTTATCAACATCATAAAATCTAGCAATTAAATTTATCAAAGTCGACTTGCCAGAACCACTTTTACCTACTAATCCATAAGATTTACCTTCTTTAAATTCAAAAGATACTTCTTCAACCACAACTCGTTTTTTATCATAAGAAAAACTGATATTATCTAAAACAATTGAGGATTTATCAACTTCCTTATTTTTAGTTTCATCATTTATTTCCAATGGTTTAAGCTGTAATATTTCATTAATTTTACCAATAGCCAAGTTTAAATTATTAATTCCAGTGGCTAATTTTAAAAGTCTCATTAAACTCATATTTAAAATTAAAGCAATCAAAATATAAAATATGGCATTAGTAATTAATATTAAAGGATTATTCGAACTTGTAAGTAATATAATTGCTACAATCCCTATAAGCATATATGGTAAATACAATGCAATATTTGTCAACAAATAAGGATTTCTAAAATTGATAGTATAATCTAAACAATACTTTTCATAATCTTTAATAACTTTATAAAATCGGTTAAAACTTAATACTGATTGTTGGAAAACTTTAACTACTGGAATACCCCTAAAATACTCTACCCCTTCAGTATTAATATTTTCTAAAGCATACTGATACTCTTTCATTTTTTCATTATTTGTTGGACTAAATGAAGTTTTCAGCGTTATCATTGCTAATATTAAACAAAAAATTAAAACTAAGCCAAATCTAAAATCAACAATAAACATCGAAATTAAAACAATTAATGGAATTAAAAATCCCGGAATTAAATCTGGCAATTGATGAGCAATAAAGCTATGGGTCAAACTAGCATTATCATCAATAATTTTTCTCAGTCTTCCCGATTCATTTGCCTGGAAATACCCAACCGGAAGCTCTAATAGATGAGTAAAACTAACTTCTCTTAACCCATTTTCCACTTCAAAAGCTATAATATGAGCCATAATTGAAGCGATAAAAGCACAACAAATGGATAATATTTGAGCAATAACAGCAATGAATAAATACTGCATTATTGTCTTAGCTTCAAAAATTGGATAATAAAAAAATATTGAGATTATAATTTTCCAGATACTGTAGATAGGTACTAACGATGTTAAAACCACAATAACTTGTAAAATTAAACACGGTATAAGATATTTATGCTTTGACTTACTATATTTTTTTATAATCGAAAAAATTGATTCTTTAGCATTCATATAAATCCCTTTCTAAGCATTGTTAATATTCAATCTTTTTAACAATACAAACATTTTTCGCTAGGTTAGTCATAACTAACTCAATGTTACAACTCTATGATTAACAAATCAAGTATTTTGTTTGTAAATCCAAAAAATCCTTTAATCATCACTAATGGCGAAAGTAACTTGCTTGTCTAAATCATCAATGATAATATAATTTGTAGGAGATATATTATGAGATATTTAATAGCAATTTTATTAGGTTATGGTTTGGGTTGTATTAATCCAGCATATCTTTTAGGCATACTTAAAGGTTTTGACATCAGATCAAAAGGAACACATAATGCTGGTGCCTCTAATGCCAAAG
>JAAZKG010000077.1 GCA_012799935.1 Erysipelotrichia bacterium
GTACACATTCACAATTCAATTCTACAAAAAAGTTAACAAGAGTGATACCCGACTCTTATAAACAGGGGAAGAAAGGGGAAGGTATGTATAATTACTCAATTGGATGAGTAATTTCAATATACCAGGAGACAAAACAATGAAAAAAGTAACAGTTAGAGATTTATGGAAATATTTTGGTTATCGTCAAATAAATGGTGATGATTCTTCTTTAGATCGTCAAATTTATGATGCTAATGTCAATAGACCAGGATTAGAATTGGCTGGTTTCTTTCCAGAGCGTGATTACAGCAGAATAATTATGCTTGGAGAAACAGAAATGATGTATATTGCCCAAATGAGTGAGGAAAGACAAAAGGATGTTTTTGATTACTTAACTGATGAAAAGACACCGATGATTTTGATTTCTCGAGATTTACCTTGTCCTGAAATTTTAATGGATATTGCTGTGCGTAAAAATTTCCCAATTTTTACTTCTTATGCTCCAACATCCTCGCTAATAATGGAAATTGTTGCTTATCTAGAAGAATTTTTTACTCAAGTAGATTCTGTTCATGGTGTTTTACTGCAAGTTTATGGTAGAGGAGTTTTGATTACAGGTGTCAGTGGCATTGGTAAAAGTGAAATTGCCTTAGAACTAGTGAAGAAAGGGCATATTTTAGTAGCTGATGATAGAGTAGATGTTTATCGAATTCACAACCATATTACTGGGGAAGCTCCATATGTTTTAAAAAATTTACTAGAGTTAAGAGGAGTTGGTGTTATTGATATTGCGATGATGTTTGGTGCAGCTTCCACTACTGATAAAACAAAAATTGACTATGTTGTCCATTTAGAAAGATGGGATAAAGATGTAGAATATGATCGTTTGAATTTAAACGATGAAGTATATACAGTATTTGGAATTAATATTCCAAAAATTACTATACCAGTATCAGAAGGGCGTTCTATTGCGGTAATCATTGAAGCAGCAGTCAATAACTTTATCTTGAAAGATAAAGGTTATGATTTCTCTAGGATGTTAGATGAAAGAGTTGTTGAATTAATCAACAAAAATAAGGAGTAATAATTATGCAGTTTTTTCCTACTATGGCTATCTTTTTTAAAATAGGTTCTTTAGAAATTAGATGGTATGCTGTCTGTATTTTAACAGGAGCACTTTTAGCCTATTATTTTTCCATAAAAGAAGCTTCTAAAGCTGGATACTCAAGTGATTTTTTAGATAATGTATTTATTGGAGTCATGTTTTTTGGTATCTTGGGAGCAAGACTTTGGTATTGTGCTTTCTATGATTTAACTGGTTATCTTTCTGATCCAATTTCAATTATAAGAATTTGGGATGGAGGTTTAGCTATTCAGGGTGGTTTAATAGCAGCAGTAATATTTATTCTGTTTTACAGTAAATATAAGGGTGTGCAGTTTTTACATCTTATAGATATAATTTTTCCCAATGTTTTAATTGCCCAAGCAATTGGCAGATGGGGCAATTTCTTTAATCAGGAAGCCTTTGGCAACATTGTTGATGAAAGCTACTTTAATGGGATTTTGTCTTTTCTTAAAAGTGGCATGTATATTGGTGGTCAGTATCGTCAACCAATGTTCTTTTATGAATCAATGTTATGTCTGCTGGGCTTTATTCTAATTAAGTTATATCGTAAATATTCAAAAACTCACCGTGGTGATGGAATGTTTTGTTATCTAGGATGGTATGGAGTAATCAGATTCTGGATTGAAACACAAAGATCAGATTCATTAATGGTTGGCAATTTAAAAACTGCGATGCTTGTTTCAGTAGTTTTTATGATTATTGGTGTAGCAGGGCTTTTAGGTTTGTTTAGAAAGAAAATCTACAGTAGAAAACCAATAATAATTTTTGATTTAGATGGGACAATTTTAGATACTGCTCCAGCTATTTTTGCTTCAATCAAGCACACTTTTGAAGTTTATGCTCCAGATTTGCAGCTAACTGATGAAGATTATGCTTCTTTTTTAGGACCTACTTTAAAAGAAACTTTTGAGAAATATTGTCCACAAGCTAGTGAAGAAACAATTGAAGAAATGATTAATACTTATAGAGAGCACAATCTTAAAATTCATAAAGATGTGGTTAGACCTATGCCTAATGTGACAAAGTTACTGAAATATCTTAAAGAGAATGGCTATACTATGGCCATAGCTTCTGGTAAGGTAGCAAGTACTTGTCGCTTAGGTTTAGAAATAAATGGATTAAGTGATTACTTTGAAGTAATTGTAGGACTTGATCAAGTAACAAATCCTAAACCTGATAAAGAAACAATTATCAAGGCTATAAAAGCTTTAAATGGTTATTTAACTAATGCTATTTATGTTGGAGACAGTGTCGGTGATATCATGTGTGCTAAAAATGCTGGAGTATATTCAATTGGATATACATCTAATAAACTGATGCTTCAGAATTTAATTGATGCAAAGCCTAATGCATTAGTAGATGATATGGTTGAAATTATTGACATTTTAAAGGAGGAACATCCATGGACATACAATTTGAAGTAATTATTATTGGAGCAGGTCCTGCAGGTTTGACAGCAGCAATCTATGCTTCACGTGCAAATATGAGAGTTTTGCTTTTGGAACAGGAAAGCCCAGGAGGAAAACTGGTTAAAACTTATAAGATTGAAAACTATACTGGAGTGGAAAGTAGTTCTGGTGTAGATTTAGCGATGTCTTTTATGAATCATGGTTTGGCTTTTGGTGCTGAAATGGATTTTGGTTCAGTTGTAAAAGTTGAAAGTGTTGGAAAGATTAAAAAAGTCACTTTGGACAACGGAAAAGAGTTTACTGGCAAAGCAGTTATTGTGGCTACAGGCACTAAAGAAAGACCATTAGATGTAGAAATGGCTGATAGATTTACTGGACGAGGTATTTCTTATTGTGCAGTGTGTGATGGGGCTTTCTATCGTGATAAAGTAGTTGCTATTGTTGGTGGGGGAAACAGTGCTTTAGAAGAAGCGTTATTTATCACTTCGCTGGTTGAAAAGGTAAATATTGTTATTAGAAGAGATGAGTTTAGAGCTGAACCTAAAATTGTAGATGAAGTATTAAAACATGAAAAAATTAATGTTATCTATAAGCATCTTCCTGAAAGTTTAATTATTGAAGACAATAACATTGTTGGTTTAAATATCAAACATGTTGATACTGGAGAGATTACTCCACTGATGTGTTCAGGTATTTTTCCATATATTGGTGCTGATCCAGCGACTTCATTTTTAGATAAATCAATCTTAAATGAAAGAGGATATATTATCGCTAAGTCAGATATGTCAACTGACATTGAAGGAATTTTCGGTGCGGGAGATGTTATTGATAAAGAATTAAGACAGGTAGTAACAGCAACAAGTGATGGAGCTATTGCAGCTAATAGTGCTATTAAATACATTAAAAATAATTTCTAAAAATAACCTGGGTTTAATTCCGGGTTTTATTTTTTCGTTGTTCAGGTGTACAATATAAATGATATTTTGAGGTGAGATATGCAGAAATTTAGTGATTTAAAATATGTAAGACCTGATTTTAAGGAAATCAGAAAACAATTAAAAGGTTTTTTAAAAGCTTTTAAGAAAGTTAAAACTTATCAAGAATTTAAAGATTTATACACTCAATTTGAAAAAACAGCAGCAACTTTAGCTACAACTATAAGTATTGCATCAATTAGAAATACGATGGATAAAACCGATGTTTTTTATGATGAAGAAATGAAATATATCAATGAAAAAAGTGCTGTTATGGCACTAGCAAGTTTATCTTTGTCAAAATATTTATTGAAAAGTCCATTTAGAAAGCAGTTTGATGAAGAGTATGGAGAATTTTTAACTAAAAATGTTGAGAATATGTTAAAACTTATTAGTCCACTAACAATTTTGGATTCAATAAAAGAAGGAAAATTAACTCAGCAATATTCCAAAGATGTGGCTTTATGCGAGACAGAATTTCAAGGTGAGAAGTGTAATTTCTATGGACTATTAAAATATATGCAGTCAACTAATCGTCAAAAAAGAAAAGAAGCTTTTATTGCTTGGGCAAATTTATATCAGTCAGTTGCTAGTAAACTGGATGATATTTATGATAAATTAGTAAAACTTAGAGTTAAAATTGCTAAAAAGTTAGGCTTTAAAGATTACATTGAATACTCATATCTAGCTAGGGGTCGATATGACTATACTGCAAAAGATGTTGAAAACTTTAGAAATAATGTAAAAGATATAATTGTTCCGATTTGTGTGCAGTTATATGAAAAACAAAAGGGACGTTTAAATATTGAAACTCTTCATTTCTATGATGAAGGATTAGCATTTGCTGAAGGTAATGCTTTTCCAATTGGTGACAAAGACAAGTTAGTTGAAAAGGCTCAAAAGATGTATGATGAAATGAGCGAAGAAACCAGTGAATTCTTTAGATTTATGAAGGAATATGAACTGTTTGACTTGGAGACAAGACCTGGAAAACATTTAGGTGGTTATTGCACCTTTTTGCCTGAGTATAAAGCGCCATTCATTTTTTCTAATTTTAATGGTACTAGTGCTGATGTTGATGTTTTAACTCATGAAGCAGGACATGCTTTTCAGATATATCTAGCAAGCAGACATCAAAAGACAATGTTAAGTATGAGTTCAACAAGTGAAATTAATGAAATACATTCAATGGCGATGGAACACTTTGCTTATGATTGGATGGAGTCATTCTTTGGCGAAAATGTCAATAAATATTTGTATTCACATTTATGTAGTTCTTTAACTGGCATCCCATACTTGGTGTCAGTTGATGAGTTTCAACATAAAGTTTTTGAAAATCCAAAAATGAGTGCCGAAGAAAGAAGAAAAGTATGGCGAGAAATTGAAAAAACTTACCTTCCATGGCGCAGTTATGATGGTAATACATTTTTAGAAGAAGGTGGTTTCTGGATGCAGAAACAACATATCTTCTTGTATCCTTTCTATTATGTTGACTATGCTTTGGCACAAGTTTGTGCTTATCAGCTTTATATTAGAAGTAGAGAAAATAAAGAAGAAGCTTGGAATGACTATGTAGCCTTATGTCGAAAAGGTGGAAGCATAGGATTTTTTGATTTATTAAAGAGTGCTAATTTAAAGAATCCATTTGAAAGAGAAACAATGGAAAAAACAATAAGTAAAATCGAAGAGATTATTCAAGAATTTGAAGAAAAACTTTAATTAAATGTATTTATCAAAACCAAAGAACTAATATTAGAATGTCTTTGGTTTTTGTTTACATCATTTAGGAAAA
>JAAZKG010000078.1 GCA_012799935.1 Erysipelotrichia bacterium
CCTGCACGCCACATTTAGTATCGAGCGACCTATATGCGTCAACAAATAATAACAAATTTAATAGTCAGTAATAACACCTCTTTTTGAGGTGTTTATTTTATATATGAAAATTACAAAATTAATAATCAAAAATTATAGAAGTTTTGATTCTGTTGGACAAGAAATAGTTTTTCCAACTTTTCATTCAGCCCTTGTCGGGAAGAATAATTCTGGAAAAACTAATATATTTAAAGCATTGGACATAATGCTGGGGAATAAAAATCCTTCGTATATAAAATTTAATGAAAACGATTATTTTAATATAGATTAATCTATAGAAATCGAAGTAATCATTTCGGATATTATTTCGGGGGACAAATCAAAGCTTTTTGCTATTCCGAGCCTTACGCTGAAACAGAAGGGAGCGTTAAATACCAAAATAGCAAGCGGGACCACGGAGGTAAGCTTTTTATTGAGAAAAAGTTACGAACAATCTGTCTCGGAAGAAAGTCCAAAAAACCAAGACGTTTTTGAAGTAAAACTTTGGGGATTCACCGTCCATAGAAAAAAAGAGGAAACGAGAAGATCAATCATCAAAATGTTAATGGTTCCAGCCGTTAGAAATTATCAAGATGATCTTACCGCATCAAAGTGGACTCCCTATGGACAACTAATGAAATCTGTATTAGAAGACTCTCCTAATTATCAAGATATAAAAGATGGGCTTATCAACATAAATAATAAAATTCAAGAAGTTTTTATATCCGAAAAAGCAAAACTTCTTAGCGGGGCACAAACGACATCCTATGTCGAAGATATAGATTTTCAATTAACTAGAGACAACAATCCATCTGAATTGCTGAGGAATTTGGAAATATATATCAAGGAGAATGGAAGGATTGCAAATATTGAATACGCTGGCACGGGAACACAAAATGCGATAATTATCGGCATTTTAGAGTTAGTTCTTAAAAATAGGAGTTCTGGTTTTAAAATTTTTGTAATCGAAGAGCCCGAAGTTTTTATTCATCCCCATGGCATTAGATATCTGGGATCTTTGATTAAAAACATACCGTCAGATGATAACACTCAAGTACTGATATCAACACATTCATTGTCGCTTGTGGCAAATTTCGAACCAAAAGAAATAATAAGAGTCAATAAAGAAAATGGAAGAACTATCATCAAACAAAACTCATCAATAAGTACAACTCATTTCAAAAGATTTATCCATCAAGACAATGCGGAAATATTTTTTAGCGATAGAATATTGTTCGTTGAAGGTTCTACCGAAAAACAACTATTTTGTAATTTAGATAAGGTAACAAAAATAGACAATAATAATCCAGATAGCGAAAATTGTAATTTTGATCGAATCAACCTTGGAATCATAAAACTGGATTCCGTTGATGCAATTGTCAGATATATTAAAATTGCAAAAAGCTTCGATATAGATTATTTGGCATTAGTTGATAAAGATTTTCTAAACCACTTTTCTTGTAAAACATTATGTTCAGAAATCGGATTAACTTATCAGACAACAAACATTCCTCAATTAATAGCGGATTTAAAGTCAAAAAATATCATAGTAAATAGTAGGGGAGAAATTGAAGATATTTTTACCGATCAAGAAATAGCAAATATTTCTGGAGAAAACATTGCTAAGATAAATTCTTTTAAGTTGTCCCATCCTAACAAAACAAGCAAGGCTTTTGAAAAAATATTTAAAGCTGGTAAACCCGAATATGCCATTAAAATTGCCGACTATTATTTTCAAAATAATGGAATAATCAGTCCGTTGGATGATATTATAAGAAAAATATATAAAAATGATATTGGTAATATAAGTATATAGTTGATAATTTTAAAAAATATGGCATTTGAATCACGTTATTGGAGGATACAAGTTAAAAAAAAGATATTAATTTTCTAAACAAAAAATTAGAAAATAGCTTAAAAAACATGACTGAAATTGGTATTGAAAAAATATTTTCAGGAATTGAAATTAAATTATTTACAATAACTTACTCATTAAGAAAATTAATGGATACCCATAGATTTCCTGATTCAGTAAGCATTAAAAAAATTAAAATTAAAAAATACAAAAGAAATAAAGGACGATTTAGCCCTGTCGAAATGTTTGATAAATGTTATGATTTAGCTTCGGGCGGAAATAATGAATATTTATTGCTTAGAGAAATATGTAATCAATTTACTCATGCCAATCATTTCCAACCAATCTGCAATCAAAAGGGCAATATTAAAAATTTATTTTTTGTTTCCGACAGAGACGTAAATAAATATTTATAC
Organism: Erysipelotrichia bacterium; assembly: GCA_012799935.1. GTDB lineage: Bacteria > Bacillota_I > Bacilli_A > Erysipelotrichales > Erysipelotrichaceae > UBA1783. The sequence continues at coordinate 2,290 of JAAZKG010000078.1, forward strand.
TCTTTGAATATTAAGTATTTTTTAAAAGAAATTTTAAAAATCATTGATAAAGATTCTAAAGAAATCATAATAACTTTTGATAAGGCAACAGATAAGTATGTTACCGTCTGCAAATAATTAGTAATAATATATTTTATGGCTGGCTACGATCAAAAAATAAAAATTAAAGCTGCTTTCGAGAAAGACGGGAGGAATTTCTTTTCTTTTTTACAAAAAGTCGGTAAAAAATACGAAAGACCGGTAAAAATAAAATATCGGTATTTAGGTTGTGGCTATTTTTATGTCGTAATTAATGGTGGAAGCAGGGGAATAGATGCTTTATTCCAAGAACTGATTCTTAATAGAGGTCTTTATTATTATGCTTGTACTCTTACAAACAAACAAAAGATAATATCTTCTGTTGTTTTGCCAATATATAAAAATTTAATTGATTGCAGATTTTCAAATCCACAATCAAGATTTATCAGAAAACACATACTTGGAAAATATTCTCAAAAAGATTTCATTCCTGGAGACATTAAAAATAGTCATGGTCAGTTATTTGAAGTTCTTTTTAGAAGGTGGGACCTTAAAATTATTTCCAATAAAGACTATATAATAGAATTAGATGTTATTTTAACCGACTTAATGCTTAATAAATTAAACTATAAAAAGGGTGAACGAAGCGAAGAATTTTGTAAAGTATTAGAATCTTTTGAAAAATTATACATATTTGATGAAGAAATTATTACTATTTTTCAAAAAATACATGAGAAAAGAACTAAGCTACTTCATCGTCAAGAAGTTATAAAAGATGAAGATTATTTATATGAAATATCGACTCATCTTTTTAGATATTTTGAATATCTTGATGAATTTGAAGAATCTCAATTGATAAAATATGTTTATGGACGCAGAGGAAAGAAAGCTAAAAGATTAAAATATGATTCAGTAATATGGAAAATAGAAGGCCAAGAATTAACTGAACCAGCAGAAAAAACTTGTCATGATTGTGGAGTTAAAAAATGACAAATGCATGTTATTGGTTGCGATTTTGAATTATGTCCAATTTGTGAACAACAACTCTTAAGGTGTTGCCATCACCCATAACCTTTAAGTTCATTTTACCCAGACCCTAACGCCTCAAATTGACTATTACTAAGGCTCCCAAAGAACCCTTGCATGCTCGGAGGGTAGAGGTTCTAGACCTTCCTTGTCTGCAAATTAAAACTAAATCATTCTTGTTAATTTTTTTATTTAGTCCTATAATCAAATTATGGATAAAGTAGATAAAATAATTAAAAAAATAATTGACTTCAGAAGAGCAAGAGATTGGGAGCAATTTCATAATCCAAAAGACATTTCCTTGTCTTTGGTTTTGGAGGCTGGCGAAGTAATGGAGCACTTTCAATGGAAAAACAAAGAAGAAGTAGAAGAATATGTTAAGACGAATAAAGAAGAAATAGGAGATGAATTAGCAGATGTTTTGTATTGGATTATCTTAATGGGATATGATTTAGATATAGATATTTTTGATGCTCTAGATAAAAAAATTAAAAAGAATGAAGAAAAGTATCCAGTAGAAAAAGCCAAGGGCAAACATACTAAATACAATAAATTATAGAAATGTCAGAAATTAAAACATTTGATTTTGATAAAAAGAAGATTCATCAAATAAAGGCCTCTCATTTTGGCTTAAATTGGCCAGTTGTTTATTTAATAGAAGACGGAAAAGAATTATACGTAGGAGAAACTATTAATGTTTACAATAGAACTAATCAACATCTCGAGAATCCAGAGAAAAGAAAACTTGATAAGATACATATTATAACAGACGAAGAATATAATAAGTCCGCAACATTGGACATAGAATCAAAATTAATTCAATATATTTCTGCTGATGGTAAGTTCATATTACAAAATAGCAATCATGGCTTAGAAAACCATGATTATTTTGATAGGCAAAAATATCAAGCTAAATTCGAAGTGATATGGAAAGAATTACAAAAAATGAATATCGCAGAAAATGATCGTATTCAAATTGAAAATAGCGATTTATTTAAATATTCTCCATATAAGGCATTAACGGTAGATCAAAAAATAATAGCAGATGAACTTGTTAAAGAAATTAAATCTGGAAAATACAAGTCATATATTATAAATGGAGACCCCGGCACAGGAAAAACAGTTCTTGCTACATATTTATTTAAAAGATTGAAAGAAATAAAAGAAACTAAAGATTTAAAGATTGGACTAGTCGTTCCCATGACTGGACTAAGAGGGACCTTAAAAAAGTTATTCAAAAATATTAAAAACTTAAAATCTAACATGGTTATTGGTCCAAGTAACGTTACTCAAAAATATGATATTTTAATTGTAGATGAGGCTCATAGGCTAAGACAAAGAAAAAATATAACCAATTTTAGATCTTTCGATGATAATAATAAGCTATTAGGTCTTAGTCCTGAATCTACAGAGCTAGAATGGATAATGAAATGCTCAAAATGTCAAATATTATTCTATGATAAAAATCAAAGTATAAGACCTTCTGATGTTCCTGAGTCAAAATTCGAAAATCTATCAATTAAAAAATATAGGCTTAATTCACAACTAAGAATCAGTTCTGGAATGGACGGAGAAAGATATATCAAGTTTGTCCAAGATCTTTTTGATTTAAAAGATATAAATTACAATAATTTTGTAGACTATGATTTTAAAATTTATGATGATTTATCTCAAATGGTAAATGATATAAAACAAAAAAATGAAAAAATGGATTTGTGTAGAATAGTTTCTGGATATGCTTGGCCTTGGATATCTAAAAAAAATCCAAATAAATATGATATAGAAGTAGGTAATATTAAGTTAAAATGGAATAGTGTTAATAATAATTGGGTTTATTCAAAAAATGCTATTAATGAGGTTGGGTGTATCCATACAGTTCAAGGATATGATTTAAATTATGCGGGAGTAATAATTGGCCCTGAAATATCCTATGACTTTGAAAAGAAGAAATTCAAGGTTTATCCAGAAAAATACATGGATATAAACGGAAAAAGGGGAGTCAACGACATTGAAGAACTAGAAAGATATATAATAAACATTTATAAAACATTATTAACAAGAGGAATTTATGGAACTTATGTTTATATAGTTGATAAAAATTTAAGAAAATATTTTATAGAAAAGATTAACCAATAATAATTTTTAAGAAAATGAAAA
>JAAZKG010000079.1 GCA_012799935.1 Erysipelotrichia bacterium
CTTTCGATACTATCAATATCTGATTGACTATCTAATTTTTCTTGCAACATCTTTTCTGCTGCTGTAATTGCTACATTAACAATCTCCTGATGCATATCTTCTAACATTTTGTTTTTCTGTAAAGTGATATTGTATTGAGCTTCTTCAACTAACTGTTGTGATTTTTGTTTTCCTTCTTCTAATAAATTGTTCTTTAATCTTAAACCTTCTTCTTGAGCTTTGCGAATTGTTTCTTGAGCTTGAATTTTTGCTTTTTCAATATATTCATTAGCCTTTTCATTTAACATTTCAGATTCTTCTTTTAACTCATCAGCATCTGTTAATCTTGATTGTTCATACTCTGATCTAGCATCAAGAATCCTTTTAACAGGTTTCCATGCTAATAAATACATTAAAGTAAACAAAATCGCTGTAGCTAATAATTGTGTTGCAACAGTTAAGATATTTGGCATTAATAACTCCAAAATATCAGGTATATTCATATATTTATGCTCCTAAAATAAAGATAATTAGAAACGCTATCAACAAGCCATAAATAGCTGATGTTTCAGCAATAGCTGCACCAATTATTGCCATACCTTGAATTTTTCCTGATGCATCTGGGTTTTTACCGATTGCTTCTACTGCTGCAATCGCAACTTTTGCTTCATAGACACCTACGATAGTTCCACCTGCTACTGCTAATGCTGCTGCTAAAGCGATAATTCCTGTTTCCATGTTCTTTCCCTCCTAGTAATCTTTTGGTAACTCTTTTCCTATAAAAGAGAGTGTTAGTGTAATAAATATAAATGCCTGCATTGCTCCTGAAAATAAATCAAAATAGAAATGCAACACTGGAGCAACTACTACTCCAATAACATTGAATCCAGCAAATAGCGGAATCAATGATGAAACTTTTGCAAATAATTGATAAATAACTCCCATTAGAACAGTTCCAGCAATAATATTTCCAAACAAACGTAGTGACAATGATAATAGTGTTGAAGCTTTACTAATGACATTCATAATAATAAACGGTGCCATAGGTTCTGCTAAACTTTTCATATATCTTTTAAGTCCGTTGGCTTTAATTGCATAATACTCGATTAATATACAAGTTACTGCAGCTAATGATAAGGTTACGCTATAGTTTGATGTTGGAGATTCAAACGATAATAGTCCAGCTATATTAGACAAGAAAATATAAACTACAACTGTCATGATATATGGGGTTAAAAACTTTGCTGCTTTTTCATCTGTTTTTTCTTTGACCATCTTATCAACCATTTCTGCTCCCATCATAACCAATAGTACAATTCCTGTAGGTTTGGATAACGGATCGAATTTAACAAGTTTTCTATTAATCAATATCAATAACACAGCAATAATAACTACTATCGCTATGATATAAAACACTGTTGGTTGTAATTCCATTTTACTCGCCTCCCTTTCTTTTCAAAGCTAATATTAATAAGCTTATTTTAAAAATCATCAGTCCAAAAAAAACCCCGAAAATATTTATTTTTTCTGGAATTATCATCGCAATTAACATCGATATAATAATTATTGATAAGCGAAATAGCTTTGATATTATCAATTTTGTAGAACTTTGCTGTTCAACAAGTGTTTCATTCATATTAATAGTTAATAACTGAATATACAATAGTGAAATAAGACATCCCAATATCACACCAGCACTAACTGCTTTGTTAATAAAAGCAAATATTATTGAAAACACAATTGTTATTATAACAGAAAGTACTTTTACATTTTTATCCATCAGTTAATTTGATGACGAAAAAATATTTAATTCTCTTAAATATCGTTGAAATTCTGCATTATCTTCTATCATTTTCGTCATCCCCCTTCAAAAAACCGACACTAATCATTATATATCATAACATAAGCATCCTAGGTTTTCTATATCAATTTTATTTGTAAATGTACATACTAAATATAAGGGAAATGCTTTATTATTTCTTCTTTAAATTCGCTTAATGAATGTTGATAAACACCTTCTAACAAGATAATATCCATTTCTAATGCTCTTTGTTTTACTGGTTCAAGAGCTTTTTCTGAAGCTACTAAAATTGCTTTAGCATACTTTCCACCATATTGTTGAGTTATAACTTTTATCTCATACAAAAATTCTTTTGTCGGTTGAGTATTCTTACAACTTACAAAAATAGGTGTATGATTATAAATCATTACTACATCTACCTCGTTTCTTGGATCAGCAGGTATATTAGTTATTATTCCGTTTAAATCTATTAAGACACTTGCCTGACAATCTTTAAAAATATTGCATTCATAAGCTGCTAAACAAGTGTACATTTCTAAAGCTGAACCAGAATTTTCATATAATTTTCTTGTCCTTGAAAAAGGATTCATCTCATAGATACAATATTTTTTATCTTTTATTATTTTATATTGCCAATCTAAAACTATCTTAAATTTTGTAAGTCTCTCCATAACTCTACCAACTGTTTTTTCATCACCATATTTATTGCATCGACGTTGATAAAAAGTTTTGCCATCATCAATATAAGATTCACTAGGCATCGAGCAAAATTTATTCCATTCATAAGGAATTCTTTTAACAGCATCCCAAACTCTTAATATTTCATTTCTCAATTCTTTTTTTGAATAATCATATTTAATGCCATCGGAAATTGAAATAACTTTTCCACCATTCATGGCAATTATTTCTTCAATAGTTGCAGTACAATTTTCCTTTTTGGTATAAACATCTTTATTATTGTTATAAATTAAAGTATCAGTTTTAACATCATATTGATGGACCATTGTTTTATAATTGCGGTATTTCCCAATAATATATCCAGTAGCCACTGAGAAAAGTTCAGAACCTCCAGTGATATCAAAATCATACAAGTCATCTTTGTTCATTACTTCTATAATCTGACTAGCAATTAAAGCAACTGAATTTTCATCCACCTTAACAAACTTTGCTTCCAATTGAAAATGCTCTTTAATAAATTGAGTTAGATGTTCTTTTTTTCTAGGATTAGGTCCCTGCAAATAAAAGAAATACACACCATCATAATCTTGATGAAATAATGAAATTAAGTTTTCTAAGTATTCTTTATCATAAAATTCCATCAAATACGTTTTCATGTGTACTCCTTTTTTCTTCTTACTTTTATTCTATCTTTATTTTTACCTCATTTCAACAAAGCAAAAGGTGATATCAACCACCTTTTATTATTTAGTACCAAATATTCTATCTCCAGCATCTCCTAATCCTGGAACAATGTATCCTATTTCATTTAACTTTTCATCTTTTGATGCCAAATATATCTTAACATCTGGATGAGCTTTTTCTACTGCATCTATTCCTTCTTGAACACCTACTAAACAGACAATTCTAATATCTGTTGCTCCAGCTTTTTTAACACAATCGATTGCTGCTACTGCACTACCACCTGTTGCTAACATTGGATCAACAATCATTACCATGCTATTTGCTATATTTGATGGAAACTTTGCGTAATAGAAATGAGGTTCTAATGTTTTTTCATCTCTATATAAACCAACATGGCCCACTTTTGCTGTTGGTACTAATTGTTGAATCCCATTGACCATTCCTAAACCAGCTCTTAATATTGGAACTAAGACAATTTCTTTATCTAGCTTATGACCTATCGTTTTTCCCATAGGTGTTTCAATTTCTACCTCTACTAAAGGGAAGTCTTTTGTGATTTCATAAGTCATTAAACCACCAATTTCATCAAGATTTTGTCTGAAATCTTTTGTTCCTGTTTCAACATTTCTCATGATTGTTAATTTGTGTTTAATTACTGGATGATCTATTACATACAACATTTTCGTTTCCTCCTTTAATGTAATACTTATATTTAACATGCTAAAGCATTGTTAATATCTTCTTTTGTGATATCGCCTTCTCTTAAAAAATATATATCTTCTTTGGTGCAATCAATTATTGTACTTGCTACTTGTGACTTAGCTTTACCTTCTACAATTAAATCAATCTTTCCATCTAATTGCTTTAATACTTCCTTATGATTATTGGTAGTAGGTTTCCCTGAAATGTTAGCGCTAGTTACATACATTGGTCCCACTTCCTTTAATAGCCTTAAAACAAACTCATCATCAGGGATTCTAATAGCGATAGTATCAAAACCATTAGTAAATTCATCTTTGATGGTATCTTTCTTTTTAAGAACCAAAGTAAGGGCTCCTGGGGTAAATTTTTCTACCAATTTCTTTTCTCTTGCATTTAAAAAAGCCACCTCTTGCATTTGATGAATATCACTGACCATTAAAGGAAATGGTTTTTTTTCATCTCTGCCTTTAGCGACTTTCATTTTATTTAAAGCTTCTAGATTATCAAAACAGACACCGATACCGAAAACAGTATCAGTAGCAAAAGCAA
>JAAZKG010000080.1 GCA_012799935.1 Erysipelotrichia bacterium
AAGAGCTCATCAAGAACATATATTTACATAAAAAAAGCGGATATTTTTTCCGCTTATGTTTGATTTATTTTGGGACATTTTCCCGTATTATTGACATAATAATATGCTACTATTTATTTTTTTTGTGCTACTATTTATTTTTTTAGATTATACAATATAAAAGCTTATGTAAAAGCAGAACAAATCTTTGCATTATTAATAAAACAAAAAATAATGTATAATATTAAAGGTGATATATTATGAATGATGTAAAGATTATCTTTATGGGTACTCCTATTTTTGGAAAAGAAATATTAAGATGTTTAGTTGAAAATGAATATAATGTTATTGGTGTAGTTTCCCAGCCAGATAAAAAAGTTGGAAGAAAACAAATCGTTACTGCTTGTCCTGTTAAGGAATATGCACTACAACAAGGAATAAAAGTACTTCAGCCGTATAAAATTAAAGATGATTTTCAAGATATTTTAGATTTAAATGCTGATTTAATAATAACTTGTGCTTATGGACAGATAATACCTGATGAAATATTGAAGGCACCTAGATTAGGATGTATTAATGTTCATGCCTCACTTTTACCGAAGTTAAGAGGAGGAGCCCCAATACAACGTAGTATTATCAATGGTTATGATAAAACTGGAATAACAATAATGGAAATGGTTTCTAAAATGGATGCTGGTGATATTATTTCTCAAAAAGAAATTGAAATAAGTATCAATGACACCTATTCCTCTTTACATGATAAACTAATTAAAGTTGCTACTAGTTTATTAATTGAGACATTGCCATCAGTTATTGAGGGAAGTTATATCGCCATTAAACAAAAACAACAAGAAGTTACTTATGCTTTCAATATAACTAAAGAAGAAGAGCATATTGATCTAACTAAAAGTTATTTACAAGTATATAACCATATAAGAGGATTATCTGATGATCCTTGCTGTTATGGTATTATTGATAATAAAAAAGTTAAATTACATACTGTAGAAATAACAGATAAATGTTATGAAAAAGAAAACGGAACCATTATCTTTGAAAATAATGGTTTAGGAATAGTAATCGATGGTAGATTATTATTAGTTAAAAAACTACAATTAGAAGGAAGAAATCTATGTAGTGCTATTGATGCCAGAAATGGGGCTGCTAGAAATTGGGAAGGAAAAGTAATGTGTTAAAAAAAGTATTAAAAGCAATAGTTTCGATGATACTAATATTTATGTTTGCTTTCATTGTTAACATTAATATTGGAAATTTAGGTTATTTATCTTTGGCTGACTATGCTATTATGAGTTTTTTAATGGTTGGTGAGCCTTCATATGCTATGCTAGTAGCTGCAATTCCAGTTACTTTAGCAGATATCTTGTTAGGTTATAAACAATATTGTGCTTTTACTTTCATTATCAGAGCTATTGAAGGATATTTAATTGTCTATTTAAGAAATAAAAACAAAAACTATAATTTATCAATTCTTGTAGTTGGAATACTAGTGCTTTTTTTACAAGTATTATTAGATATTTATTTATATGGAACAAAAATTATGTTAACATCTTTATTATATAAATCAGTTGCTATGATTATATGCATATTTTTGGCTGGTTTTACAAAAATGTTTAAAAAGAAAGTAGAAGACAGGTAAACAGATGGATCAAAAATATATTAGAAATTTTTCAATTATAGCTCACATTGACCATGGAAAATCTACCTTAGCTGATAGAATCTTGGAGATGACAAAAACTGTTGAACAAAGAGATATGATCAGTCAGGTTTTAGATGATTTGGATTTGGAAAGAGAAAGAGGTATCACAATAAAACTAAATGCGGTATCTTTGACTTATGATGCTGAGGATGGAAACAGTTATCTGTTACATCTAATTGATACTCCAGGGCATGTGGATTTTACTTATGAAGTTAGTAGATCTTTAGCAGCTTGTGAAGGTGCTGTTTTAGTTGTTGATGCCTCTCAAGGCGTTGAAGCTCAGACTTTAGCCAATGTTTATTTAGCTATAGATAATAACCTAGAAGTTATACCTGTTATTAACAAAATTGATTTACCAAATGCCATGATTGATTATGTCAAAGAGGAAATTGAAAATGACATTGGTTTAGATACTACCGACTGCCCTTTAATTAGTGCAAAAACTGGATTAAATATTAAAGATGTTTTAGAAAGTATTGTTAATAAGATACCTGCTCCAAGCGGTGATCCAAAAGCTCCACTTCAAGCGTTAATTTTTGATAGTTATTATGATAGTTATCGAGGAGTAATTGCTGCTATAAGAATTAAAAATGGAACTTTAAAAGTTGGTGATACGATTAAATTTATGAGTAACGGAAACAGTTATTTGGTGACTGAAGTAGGCATTAGATCGCCAAAAGAAATTAATAAAGACTGCTTAAAATGTGGTGAAGTGGGATGGGTGGCTGCGTCAATTAAATCGGTTAAAGATGTTAGAGTAGGTGATACTATTACTACAGTAGATAATCCAAGCAAACAGCCTTTACCAGGATACAAGCAACTATTACCAATGGTGTATTGTGGCTTATATCCAACAGACAATGGACGTTATAACGATCTTAGGGATGCTTTAGAAAAACTACAGCTAAATGATGCTTCTTTGGTTTTTGAGGCGGAAACATCTCAAGCTTTAGGTTTTGGCTTTAGGTGTGGTTTTTTAGGTTTGTTACATATGGATGTTGTCCAAGAAAGGCTGGAAAGAGAATATAATTTGGATTTAATAGCAACAGCACCGAGTGTCATTTATGAAGTAAAATTAACAAATGGCAAAATATTGAAAATTGATAATCCAGCACTAGTTCCAGCTAGTCAGTATTTAGAAAAAATTTCTGAACCTTTTGTCAGTGCAAAGATAATGTCTCCAACAGATTATATCGGTCCAATTATGGAATTGTGCCAAAGAAAAAGAGGCATATATAAAGATATCATCTATTTAGATGAAAAAAGAGTAATGATTATTTATGAACTACCACTATCGGAAATTGTATTTGATTTCTTTGATAGACTAAAATCTGCTACTAAGGGATATGCTTCTCTTGATTATGAGCTAATTGAATATCGTTCTTCTTCTTTACAGAGAATGGATATTTTAATTAATGGCGAGGTAATTGATGCTTTAGCTAGCATTGTTCATAGTGATTTTGCTTACCAAAGAGGCAGTAATATTACTAGAAGATTAAAAGAGTTGATACCTTCACAACTATTTGAAATTCCTATTCAGGCAGCTATTGGTGGCAGAGTAATAGCCAGAACTAATATTAAGGCTTATCGTAAAAATGTTTTAGCAAAATGTTATGGTGGAGATATTTCTCGTAAAAAGAAACTATTAGAAAAACAAAAAGAAGGTAAAAAAAGAATGAAGTATGTTGGCGAAGTAGAAATACCACAAGATGCATTTATGGCTTTACTTTCAATGGATGAGGAGATTAAATAATGAAAGAAGTTTTAGATTTAATCCAAAAAATGAGAGTAGATTGCGGTTGGGATAAAACCGATACTTTACCAATTCTTATAAAATCTGTATCTATTGAAGCTAGTGAATTATTAGAAACTATTCAATGGGATGATAATATTTATAAAGAGGAAATAATTAAAAGTGAATTGGCAGATGTTTTGATGTATGCTTTATCGATTGCTATTGATAATAATTGGGATGTTGAAAAACTTTTAAAAGAAAAGATTGAAGATGTCTATAAGAGGTATTTAAAAAATAATGATTAAAGGCTTATATGTCCATGTACCGTTTTGTAAAAGTATTTGTAGTTATTGTGATTTTGCAAGATGTAAATATACATCCTCTTTAGCTGATAAATACTTAACCCATTTAGAAAAAGAACTGTCTGAAATAAAACAAGACAGTTTTTATACTATTTATATTGGTGGAGGAACCCCAAACTCACTAAATGAAAAACAACTGGAAAAACTTTTAGAAATGTTATCAAGATTTACTGTGGAAAAAGAATATACTATTGAAATAAATCCCGAAAGTTTTAATAGAGAAAAAGCCTTGCTTTTCAAAAAATATGGGATAAATAGAGTTTCTATTGGCGTTCAAACCTTTAATGAAGGTTTACTTGCTCATATGGGAAGAAAACATACTAATTTTGATGTTACGAATGCTTTAAAATATCTTGATGAGGTAGAAATATATAATCGTTCAATTGATTTAATCTTTGGTTTTATAACTCAAACTTTAGCTAATGTCATTACTGATTTACAAAAAGCAGTCAGACTTAATATTACCCATATTTCAATTTATGATTTAGAAATATACCCTAAAACAATATTTGGAATGCAAAGATATGAAAAACTAGATGAAGATACCTGTTTTTTAATGTATCAGACTATTGTTGAATTTTTGAACTTGCATGGTTATAAACAATATGAAACAAGTAACTTTGCTTTAGGTAAATATCAATCTGTTCATAACAAACTATATTGGAAATATGAAGACTTTAAAGGTGTTGGCTTAAGTAGTAGCAGTAAAATAAAAAATATTAGAACCAATAATACTTCTAATTTTGTTGATTATTTAAATGATAGATATACAGAAACAACTACCAGATTATCAGATGAAGATATTATTTTTGAAGCAATTATGATGAACTTGAGAATGAATGAAGGTATTGATATCAAAGAATTTGATGAAAGATTTAACTGTAATATTTTGGAAAAATTTCATATTGAAATCGAAAAAAATATCAATAAAGGTTTATTGGAAGTTAAAAATGGTTATTTAAAAACAACAAATAAAGGAATATTTGTTTTAAATGATATATTAGTTGATTTTATGAAATGATAATGTTATTATTTAAGAGCTGTCAGGCTGTGTTTTGTAGATTCCTCATCTTATTACTCGGCTTGAATAGGACATTTATTATAG
>JAAZKG010000001.1 GCA_012799935.1 Erysipelotrichia bacterium
GACTGACAATTTTTTAAAGCATAAGAAAAGAGCTCATCAAGAACATATATTTACATAAAAAAAGCGGATATTTTTTCCGCTTATGTTTGATTTATTTTGGGACATTTTCCCGTATTATTGACACTAAACCTCCTAATGAAAAGAAAAGCATTAATTTTTAACCTTATTTAAAATAACTATTAATCTATTTAGTCCACCACCATAACAAGTTACCAAAGCTAAATCACCTGGTTGCCACCACGCTTTATATTCTGGATTTGAAAATGTAGTTTTAAATTTATCAACAATTACATATTTCGTACCATTTACTATTACTATGTCATTTACTTTTGTTTTAGGTAACCAACTAAATACTCCTGGATTATGACCAAGTAGAATATTTCCCTTATAATAACAAACATAACCAGCATCTAATTTAGATTGTAATTTATCATAATCCTTTACAACAATGTATTTAATTTTCCATTGAGTAGTTTTGCTAGCTGGTCTACTTGGTTTATAAGTAGTGAGTTTTGCCCATTTACTGATTAAACTTATATCCCCATGAGTCTTTTCACTAATAATAGTTATTTTCTCATCATTTAAATACCATCCTTCAAAATTATATCCTTCTTTTGTCGGTGTTTTTAACTCTTTCTTTTCTCCGTATCTATATGTATCTTCCAATTTACCATCATAAAAGATATTATACTCTTTTCCTTGCCACTTGCTATACAAGATTAAATTTCCATTTGGCTTTATTAAACGATTTTTACATTTATTACCAGCATCATCAAAATAACCTAAGCTGAATTCGTATGGATGATTTTCCAGTAAAGGTTTTTCCAAAACAATATTTTCACCATAAGTATACCAACTTATATATTTATGCTCACCATCAATGTAGGTAATAGTATAAGTTTTTGGTTTATAATTTGGTCTATATGTATCAAATGGTTTTAAAGTCACAACTAAGTTATCGACTGTAAAATTTTCATATACAATATTTTGATATGTAAATTCATCGAATATGTTTACGTAATATTTTTTTATTATTTCTTCATTTGTTTCAGGGTTTACCTGAATTATAGTTATAGGACAATTTTTAAAATCCGAGATTGGTACTCCCGCCAAAACATATGTTAGAAATAATCCAATTATGAATTTCTTAAACATCTTTTCCCCTTTTGTTTTTGGTAAAACTCTTTTTGCATTAAAATTTTTAGTGTAAGACTAAAAAGAATAACACAAATAATCAAGACATTACATAAAAGTCAATTTGACTAACAAATAAATATGATACAAAAACATTAACCCCAATACTAAGTATTACAATTGTAATACTATTTCATACATTTGTAAAGTGTTTTTTGAAAAAAATCTTTTTTTTTATTATTTTTTAAAAAATAATCTTTTTTTAATTAAACTAAATTCAGATTATTTGTGATTATACTGTATATTTTCGTTTTTAATAAATCCATAGCTACACGATTATGAGAACCTTCTGGAATAATTAAATCAGCATATCTTTTACTTGGTTCAACAAAAGCGTTGTGCATGACTCTAACAGTGTTTAAATATTGCTCACAAACATTATCTAATGTTCTGCCTCTTTCTGTTACATCTCTTCTAAGGCGTCTTATAAAACGAACATCAGCATCAGTATCAACATAAATTTTCATATCTAGTTTTGATCTAATGTCCTCATCATGCAAAACAAACAAACCTTCCAACACAATAACATCTGCCGGATTTACAATTTCAGTAATTGAACTTCTAGTATGATTAACATAATCATAAGTAGGTTTTTCAATTGATTCACCTCTAATTAACATTTCAAGTTGCTCAATCAATAATTCATTATCAAAAGCAAATGGGTGGTCATAATTGGTTTTCAATCTTTCCGCAAATGGCAAGTGAGTTTGATCCTTATAATAGTCATCCTGTTTTAAAATAATGACTGATTTATAATCATCATAAGTCTCTTTCAGTAACAATGAGATTGATGTTTTCCCACTTGCACTACCACCAGCGATTCCAATAATTGTCGGTCTTGCCATATCTTTCACCTCTAATTTAAATGTTTACGAACATTTTTCAGATGTTGTTCATAAGTTTCCGCAAAATATGCTTTACCGGTACTGATATTATTAACAAAGAAATAATAGTTGCTTTCAGCTGGATTTAATGTTGCTTTTAAAGCCATTTCATTAGTATTGCTAACTGGCCCTATCGGTAAACCTTCTACTCGATAAGTATTATAAGCAGAATCAATATGAGGATTAGTTTCACAATCTATCCAAGAATCATAAGTGTATAAAGCATAACATATTGTTACTGATGATTGTAATTTCCAACCATCATTTAAACGGTTGTGAAAAACACTTGAAACCAAATACATATCTTCTTCATTACTAACTTCAAATAATATCACACTAGCTAAGGTATAAATTTCATGAACAGTATAACCAGAATTAGCAATTTGATCTTTATATTTTTGATAAATTACATTTTGATGATCTAAAATCTTTTCTGTAACTTGTTCTACTGTCGTATTTGTATAAAAACTATATGTTTCTGGATATATATAACCTTCTAAAAAACAATGTTCAGAATTAAATACTTCTTCAGTTAAAAACTCGTATTTGTCAATTAATTTATAAATATAATCTACTTCATTCCATTTATCTAAAATTTCTTCAGCTGTTAAATTAGTTTTTTCTGCAATATAAGCTACAGCATCTTTAGCCCAAGAACCATCAGGAATAGTTACTAAAACTTCATCTCGATAAGCTTTATTTACATCAGATAAAGTGTCAAATATCTTCTTTACCCCCATATTTTTATCTAATATAAAATTTCCAGCATAATAATCATTTATCTTGTTTAATTTGACATAAATTTTAGCAATCTTTACATCTTTAATAAAACCTTCTTCATATAGTTCATCAATCAAATCATCCATAGTCATTCCTTCTTCAACCACAAATGCTATCGACTCAGATACTTCTGAAGTTGGCTTTAAGCCATTTAAATAAGTTTTATACAATAATGCAAAAGCACCACTAACTGTAATTAAAAAAGCTAAAATTACTATTAAAATAACTTTAGTCTTGTTCTTCTTGTTCTTGGCCATCTTGAAAACCCTCAAATACTTCGTAAATCATATTCCATTCTTCTTCATCATCAACTGCAAGTAAGTTACCTTTATCATCATAACTCATCGCAAAAACTTCGCCAGTTTCATCTTCTTCATCAAAAAATAAAACATAAGATTTACCATATTGTTCACTGTCAAAAGTAAACAAGATTGTCATCTCAATTTCTTCCCCATCAGAAGTAGTAACATATAGTTTATTTTCATCCATAAAAGTTCCTCCTAATATATGGCATCTAAATAACCCTGCAAAATAACTACAGCAGCCATCGTATCAATCATTTTTTTTCTTTTTTGGCGATTCATATTAGCTGAAATCATGGTTTTTTGAGCACTGACAGTCGATAATCGTTCATCCCACAAGATAACTTCAACATTTCGTGTTTGCTCTAGCAAGGCCTTAAAATCTCTAGATATCCCAGCTCTTATACCCTCGTCACCATTCATATGTTTAGGTAAGCCCAAAACTATTTTTTTCACTTTATTGGCATCAATTATTTCACATACTTTTTCTAAACACATTTGATAATTGTCTTCCTCGAATTTGATAGTTTCAACTGCTGAAGCAATCATGCCTAAAGTGTCGCTTAAAGCGACACCACAAGTTTTACTACCTAAATCCAAGCCCATAATTTTATTCATCTTTTTCTAGATAACTCCTGACAATTTCCTTTAAAATTTCATCACGGTCTACTGTTTGAATCAAGGTTCTGGCATTTTTATAACTAGAAATATATGCTGGATCATTTGTCACTAAATAACCGACAAGTTGAGTTACAGAATTATATCCGCGTTCTTTCAACGCTTCATTAACAGTTTTTATTATGAGTTTTATATTTGCTTGTTTTAACTCATCAGAATCAAATACTCTTGTTGCTGTATCTTTTTTAACCATAAATGAAACCTCCTATTTATATTTTACTAAATACTACTATAAAATTAAAGACTAATTTATTTTACAGATTTCTTTAACTTTGTTTAAAGCTTCTGCTAATTTATCGATGTCTTTTCCGCCTGCACTAGCTAAATCGGGTCTGCCACCACCATTACCGCCACAAATAACAGCAGCTGTTTTAACTAAATCTGATGCTTTTATCCCTTTGGCAATAGCACTTTGACTGCAAGCAGCTGTGAATAATACCTTTTCATCATTAAGTGAATAAATAAATGCTACCCCATCTTTCAGTTTTTCAACTAGAGTTTGAGCCAAGGTTTTTAATTCACTACTGTCAACATCTACTTTACTGATAATCACTTTTAATCCCTCAGCTTCTATCGCTTCTTTTACTAAATCTTCACTAGCAAAAACACTTAATTTATCTTTTAATTCATTAATAGTTTTATTCAGATCATTATTTTCTTTTAACAACTGTTGTAATTTTTCACTTACCTTGGTGATACTGTTAACTTTTAAAGCTACAGCTAAAGATTCTAACAGCTGTTGTAAAGCCAAATACTCCTCATAAGCCTTGTAATTAGTTTTTGAAGTAATACGTCTAATTCCTGAACCAATTGATTCTTCAGAAATAATCTTGAAGATTCCTACTTCACTGGTATTAGCTACATGTGTTCCTCCACATAATTCCTTTGAGAATTCACCCATTGAGACAACTCTTACTTCATCATCATATTTTTCATCAAATAAAGCTACAGCACCTGATTTTCTTGCTTCTTCAATACTCATTAACTCCGTAACAACTGCTAATTTATTAGAAATTTTTTCGTTAACTAATCTTTCAATCTCTTTAATTTGACTATCACTTAATTTTTCATAATGGGTAAAATCAAAGCGTCCATAGTCCTTACAAACATAAGAACCTGCTTGATTCACATGAGATCCTATCACTTCATGCAAGGCTGCATGTAGTAGGTGTAAACTTGAATGATTGGCTTTTATTAAGTTTCTATCTTCGGCATTTATTTTTAAAGTAAACTCATCTCCCATTTTAACTGAACCTTTATTGACTTTAACAGTATGCAAATGCTGTTTAAAAGGAGCTTTAGTTACTTTAATTACTTCCAACTGGGTATTATCATTGAAAATAAGACCAGTATCATAAATCTGTCCACCACTTTCAGCATAAAAACAAGTTTCTTCAAAAACAACTTCACCACTATCAGTTAATTCATCTACTTTTTCACCATTTTTAAATAAGCCAATTACTTTTGAGGTATTTTCATTTTTACCGTAACCAACAAATTCACTTTCTTTAGTAAAATTCATTAGATCAACTGATTGTTTGGACATCGATTGATCATCACTTCTAGCACTTCTTGCTCTTTCTCTTTGTAGTTCCATACACCTATCAAATCCCTTTTGATCAATAGTTAAACCTTTATCCTCAGCAATTTCCTTAGTTAACTCAAGTGGAAATCCATAAGTATCATACAATTTGAAAACTACTTCTCCATCTAAAACTTTTGAAGTATTGTCTGACAAATATGACTGTAATATCTTTTCACCATCATTTAAGGTAGTATCAAATCTTTCTTCTTCTGCTTTAACTAAAACTTGAACATAATCAATTTTCTCCATTAAATATGGATAATATCCCTTCATATTTTCAGCTACAACAGGAACCAGTTTATACATATAAGCCCCTTTAATATCTAATTGTTTACCATATCTAATTGCCCTTCTCAAAACACGTCTTAAGATATAGCCTCTTCCTTCATTAGAAAAAGTTGCTCCATCTGCCAAAGCAAAGGTAACTGTTCTAATATGGTCAGCAATTACTCTATAAGCCATTTTATTTATGCCTTCATATTTTTTTGAAGTCATTTTTTCAGTAGCTTTAATAATTGGTAAAAATAAATCGGTATCAAAGTTAGTTTCTCCATCTTGAACAATTGAAACCAGTCTTTCTAGACCCATTCCGGTATCGATATTTTTTTGTGGCAGTTCTTTATAGTCTTTTCTTTCAATCCCTTCTTCGGCATTGTACTGTGAAAAGACAACATTCCACACTTCAATGTATCTATCATTTTCTAACTCTTCAAAAAATAATTTTTCTCCTAAACCTTCAGGATCATATTTTTCTCCTCTATCATAGAAAATCTCAGTATTGGGTCCACATGGTCCAACACCGATTTGCCAATAATTATCTTCACTTTTTAAGATACGCTTAGGATCTAAGCCAATATCGTTTACCCAAATATCGTAAGCTTCTTCATCATCAATATATATCGAAACATATAATTTATCTTTGTCAAAGCCCATCCATTTTTCATTAGTAAAAAAATCCCAAGCATAAAAAATAGCTTCTTTTTTGAAATAATCACCTATTGAAAAGTTCCCTAACATTTCAAAAAAGGTATGATGTCGAGCGGTTTTACCAACATTTTCAATATCATTAGTCCTGATTGATTTTTGGGCATTGGTAATTCTTTTGTTTTTTGGTTTTTCAGTACCATCAAAATATTTCTTTAATGCTGCTACTCCTGAATTAATCCATAGTAAAGTTGGATCATTATGCGGCACTAAAGAAGCACCAGGCTCAACCATATGTCCATGCTCTGCAAAATAATCTAAGAACATTTTTCTTATTTGATCACTTGTTAATTGTTTCATAATTTGTCCTCCAATATAAATAAAAACTCGTCACCAACTACAGGAACGAGTTAACGCGGTACCATCCTGATTCATGTTTAAAACATGCACCTCAATTTCTAGTTAACGCCTAGTTACGTCAATGTTTTCATTGCA